>JAOUFO010000206.1 GCA_029858165.1 Deltaproteobacteria bacterium
GCTGGTCCACCATCCGGCACAATTCATCCGGGTGGCGGGGGCCGGAAACCAACGCCCGCAACACCGCCTGTTTGGCGGGGGGGTAATCCGGGGGAATCACGAATTCCCTGGGGACCAGTGGGGCTTTGGCCCGGTCCTCCCCTGGTTGTTTGGCCCCTGATTGTTTGGCCCATTGTTGTTTGACTCCCTGTGTTTTGGCCCGCCCCGCCCCGGAAAGGCCGACAGCCGGGTCCAGCAGCGAAAGCTGAGACTTTCGCCCCTTGGCAGGTTGGCTCCCCCGTGGGGATTTGTCTAAAATATCCTCCCCCGAAAGGGCCATGCGGGCCTCTCCCTGGCGCAGCAGCCGGTTTACCCCCGCACTGGCGGGAGAATCTATGTTTCCGGGCACGGCAAACACCGGACGGCCATGGTTGAGTCCGAACCCGGCGGTGATGATGGCCCCACTTTTGTCCCCCGCTTCGGGAATCAAAATGGCCTGGGACAACCCGCTGATGATCCGGTTGCGGATGGGAAAATTCCGGGCCAGCGGAGGCGCTCCCATGGGAAATTCGGTGACCAGCGCCCCCTGGCCGCAAATGGTTTCGGCCAGTTGTTGGTTTTCAGGGGGGTAGATTTTCACCAGCCCCCCGGCCATAACCGCGATGGTTTTAAGCCCCAGCCGCAGGGCATGGGTATGGGCCACGGTATCTATCCCCCGGGCCAGCCCGCTGACCACCACCAGCTCCGGCACCAGAGCGGCCACCTGCTCAATCAAACGGCAGGTCATGGCCTCCCCGTAAGGGGTCGGGTTGCGGGTCCCCACCACACCCAGGGTAAACCCGACCGACAAAGGGGAATCCCCCCGGATGAACAACAGGGGGGGTTTGGGGTGAATCCGGGCCAGCAAAGGGGGGTAATCGGGAGAGTCCATGGGGCACAGGACCACCCCATGTTGTTCTATCAGCCGCTTTTCCATCCGAAACTGGTGGGTTTGCCGGGCATTGGCTATCCGCCCGGCCAAGGGGGCGGCCAGTCCCGCCTTCCGGCACAGTTCCGCCGCCGGAGTGTCCAGCACCGCCTCAGGCTCCCCAAACGCCGCAATCAGACCCCCCAGGGTTTTGGGCCCCAACCCATCCACCAGCCCCAGAGCCAGCCAGCTTTCCAGACGGGAGGTCCACATAGGCGGTGTTCAGCTTTTTGGGGGGAGTTCCCCCCCGCCGGATTGGGACACCCCGCCGGATTCTCCGCCACCCGCCCCATAAAGCTTGCGGTAAACCCGCTCCATTTCATCCGCCATGGATATTTCCTGGTCCCGGCGATAGGATTCAATCAGTTTTTTCACCACCTCTTCACTGTGGGGGTATTCCGGAAAATTGCGCAACAGGTACAAATACCTGCCGCTGGCGGAGGTGTATTCTTTTCGGCGGAAGTAAAAATCCCCCACCAATCGCTCATATTGAGCCAGGGTTTCCCGTGCCGACAGGTAATACGGAGTGATTTTTTTGATGTAAACCGATTTGGGATACAGCAGGTAAAACCGTTTGAATTCCACCAAAAGCTGCAAATTTGGGCTGGCGTTGCGCTCCACCTCCGGGGTGGGGTTGATCAAACCGGTCAGGGTTTTTTTGTAATGGGCCTCAAACAGCTTGTACAGCACATAGGGGGTCAAATTGCCGGACGGGTCCAAACTCAGAAACATCTCATAATTTTGGATGGCGTCATCCCATTCCTCCTTCCGGGCATACACATCCCCCAACTTCAGGTAAGCAAAGTTGGCAAACCGGGTGCCGGGGTTTTCGTGGACCACTTTGTCCAGTTCCGATTGGGCCTCACCGAACATCCCTTTGTCTTCAGAAATCTGGGCATCAAAAAAATGGACCGTGGCGGGCAATTTGGTTTTAAAGCTGGGTCCCTCCTTGGAGCAGCCCGCCCCCGCCAGCGCCACAACGGCCAGCGGTAGCAACCAGGGCGCCATCCGCAAAGACCGGAAGGAAAACACAAAACGGATTTTCGGTGCCGACCCATGGGAAGGGACCAGCCGGTTTTCGGTATGGGTTGTCTTCATAAGATTCCATTCTGGGGGCACGTCCGCTTCACTGCCTGAATTTCAAGGTTTGGTGGATTTGCGGGGAATCGACCCACCCGGCCCCATTTTTTTCATTTGCCATGGGTTTTCATTTGCCATGGGTTTTCACGGCCTGGGGGTTTACCCCCGCAACGTCCGTCCGGCAAAACGCATCAGGTGGTCCAGAATCACCAGATGGATCATGGCCTCCACAATGGGCACCGCTCTGGGCAGCACACACGGGTCATGGCGACCTTTGGCCTTCAATTGGGCCTTCCGGCCATCCAGGGTCACGGTATCCTGGGGGGAGTTGATGGTGGCGGTGGGCTTGAAAGCCACCCTCAGCAACAGGTCCTCGCCGTTGGATATGCCCCCTTGAATTCCCCCGGAGCGGTTGGTGGCGGTGCGCACCCGGTCCCCTTCCATCACAAACGAATCGTTGTGTTGGGTGCCGGTCAGTTCCACCGCCCCGAACCCCAGGCCGAATTCCACCCCCCGGGCGGCTGGAATGCTCATCAGTCCTTTGGCCAGATCCGCGGTGAGTTTGTCAAATACCGGCTCTCCCACCCCCGGTGGGCACCCGGCCACCCTGGCCGAAACGATGCCCCCCACGCTGTCCCCCTGTTTGCGGGCCTCTTCAATCCGTTGAGCCATCAGCCGGGCCGCATCGGGGTCCGGGCAACGGACCGGATTGGCTTCCACCGCCTCTGAGGTGACCGCCTGGGGCAGGGTGTCGTCCCGGATGGTATGCACCTGGGATACCCAGGCCAGGGTTTCCACCCCGTGGGCCTGCCGCAATATTTTTTTTGCCACCGCCCCGGCGGCCACCCTGGCGATGGTTTCCCTGGCACTGGCCCTGCCCCCCCCGCGCCAATCCCGCACACCGTATTTGACCTGATAGGTGTAATCGGCATGGCTGGGCCGGTACAGTTCCTTCATTTCGGTGTAATCTTTGGAACGTTGATCGTCGTTTTCCACCAGGATGGCCAGGGCTGTGCCGGTGGTTTTGCCTTCAAACACCCCGGACAGGATGCGGGCCAGATCGGCCTCCTTGCGCTGGGTGGTCAACAAACTTTGGCCGGGCCGTCTGCGGTCCAGCTCTGCCTGGATATCCGCCTCGGAAAGAGCCACACCCGCCGGGCAGCCGTCTATCACCACCCCCACCGCAGGACCGTGGGATTCCCCAAAGGTGGTGATGGCAAACAGTTTGCCAAAAGAATCTCCCATGGGGTTCCATCCGGGGGTGCCAAAAAACGGAGTCCGGCCCTGAAAAGGCCCTTTGAATGAAACCCCTGCGGCTTCATTGGTTTTTCATCCACCACGTTAACCCAGCCCGCCCCCAAAGGAAAGTCCCAAGAGAAAAGCGGGAGAAAGGCGGCGCAAGCCCGCCCAAAGCCGCCGCAAGGCGGATGGCGGTGCTGAAGCCGCTGGACAGGACCCCCAAAATAAAAACAGTCCGCCAGCCTAAAACAACGAAGCCCGGTCAAAGACGTCCTTTAGGCCGTCTTTGACCGGGCTTTCATCGTTTTCTTTTTGGGGCACTGCCCCAAACCCCGCAAGGGAACGGGTTCCCTTGACCCTGTTTTCACCTGCTTCACAGCCCCTAAATGGGGGGTGCGGGGGGGCACGCTCCCCCGCATGGCCTTTATCTTTTTTGGCCGGGCTGCGCCGCCTTTCTTTGGGGGTCCTGTCCAGCACCTGCACAGCCCTGCGTTGTGTCGCCTGTCGGCTCCAAACGCTGATGGCTGGCTGGTGCCTTTCTTTGGGGGTCCTGTCCAGCACCTGCACAGCCCTGCGTTGTGTCGCCTGTCGGCTCCAAACGCTGATGGCTGGCTGGTGCCTTTCTTTGGGGTCTACTGGATCGTAAGGGTGTAGGCGGCCCCGCCTTGGGTTTTGCCTCCGTTCACTTTGATGGTGAACTGCGTGGTTGTGTAAAAGGTGCCGGTGTACACATAAGCGGAACTCACCGGACAGTTTTCAGGGGCGGTGCCGGGATTGACACTGGAACAAACCACCTGATTGGACATGACCATTGGACCACAGAAAAACA
>JAOUFO010000207.1 GCA_029858165.1 Deltaproteobacteria bacterium
CCCTCCGCCCGGCCACCCCTTCCGGAAGATTCCAAGACAGGTTTCCCGGCCCAAACGGATTCATCCCCCCCTGTTTGGCCGGGGGAGCCGCCCCCATCGGTTTTGGGTCAGGCCGGGGCCGGGTTGGCCCTGGTGGGGCTGGATGGCCGCTGGCAATGGGTCAACCCCGTTTTTTGCCGCATCCTGGGCCTTTCGGCGGTCCAACTGGTGGGGCAAGGGGTTGAGGAGGTTGTTCATCCCCAGGATATGGAAGTCTACAGGTCCCGTTTAAAATCCCTGTTGGATGAAAATTCCCAACCCGGCCCCACGGACCTCCGTGTCATCGGAGGCGGGGGAACCCCGGCGTGGCTCCACTGGACCCCCGCATTGGCCCTGAAACCCGACGGCACCCCGGATGGTTTCATTTTTGTGGCGGAGGACATCACCCTGAGCAAAAACACCGAACGGTTGCGGGAGGAGTTTATCTCCAATCTAAGCCATGAATTGCGCACCCCCCTCACTTCCATACTGGGGGCCATCGGCCTGGCTTTGGGGACTTTGAAGGGTCAATTGGACCCCGGGTTGGTCCAACTGCTGGAAATGGGCAAACGCAACGGGGATCAATTGCTATTGCTGGTCAACGATCTGTTGGATATTCAACAAATTGAAAACGGGAACCTGATGATGGGGGCCGACCAGGTCAATATGGCGGACCTGGTGGCCTACTCCGTTTCCATCCACCGGCCGGATGCGGACCGCAAACAAATTTCCCTGAAAAAACGGGTACTGGCAGAGGATGTATATGTGATGGGGGATTGGGACCGCCTGCTGCAAGTGATGAGCAACCTGATTTCCAACGCCGTCCGGTTTTCCCCTCCAGGGCAGGCGGTGGAGATTGCCCTGGCCCATGAAAAAAACACAGTGAGCGTGAGTGTGAAGGATCACGGTGCGGGCATCCCGGAAGACTTTACCCTCCATGTGTTTCAAAAATTCATCCGGGCCAAAAATTCCACAGCCCGGGAAAAAACCGGCTCCGGCCTGGGGCTTTCCATCGCCAAAGGGATTGTGGAATCCCACCAGGGAACCATCGGGTTTGCCTCCCGGCCCGGCGAGGGCGCCACGTTCACCTTTTCACTGCCCGCCTATCAGCCTGCCATTTCGGAAACCCTCTTTGGCCAGGCTCCCCCCCTCAAAACCCGGTGACCCGGAAGCCTTCTTCCCATCAAACCCCATCCCCGGCCATGAAACCCATCCTGTTTCCCCGGCGTTTCATCCATAAAAAGGAATGGGGAATCCACAAAACCCGTGCTCCCCGGTTTGCGTCAATTTTTGTTTGGTGAGGATAAACCCATGGCCCAAAAAAAGAGAACTTCAGTAAAGCTGGGGCTGATGCCGCCTTTGACCGGCCTGGTGGAACTATACGGTTCTGAAATCCTTCGGGCCGGGGAAATCGCCTGCCAGGAAATCAACGACCAGGGGGGGGTTCTGGGCCGCCCCTTGGAATTGGTGGTGAAGGATGACGGCAGCCTGCCGGAAACCGCCGTGCCCGCTGCGGAAAAACTGGTTTCCCAGGGCTGTTCAGCCATCATCGGCAATCTGCTTTCCAACTCCCGCATCGCGGTGGCTTACCGGGTGGCGGAACCCCGTAAAATCCCTTATCTGAATTTTTCATTTTATGAAGGGGGGATCATCAATCGTTATTTTTTCCATTTTGCCGCTCTGCCCAACCAGCAGATTGACCATATGATTCCGGCGATGAAACAAAAATACGGTCCAAAAATGTTTTTTGCGGGAAACAACTACGAATGGCCAAGGGGGTCCATTGATGCGGCCAAACAGGCTTTAACCGCTTTGGGGGGAGAGGTGGCGGGGGAGGAGTATCTCCCCATCGGGGTGAAACCGGATGAAATTGAAAAGCTGCTGCATCAGGTGGCTTTATCCGGTGCGGATGTGTTTGTGCCCTATTTTGCCGGACTGGACCAAGTGAATCTTTTGACCGGCTTTACCCAAAAAGGGCTTAAATCCAAGATGGCGGTGGTGATGGGCCATTATGACGAGGCCATGGCCAGCCGCCTTTCGCCAGATGTCCGGGAAGGGTTTTATTCCAGCAACACCTATTTTATGACCATCCCGACCGAGGAAAACCGGCAGTACCTTCAACGCTTGGCATCCATGCCGGGGATCACCGGAATTTGGCCCCACGGCAACGGCATCCTCACCAACTTTGGAGAAGGCACTTACCTTTGCGTAAAGGCGTTTGCCTTGGCTGCCAACCAGGCAGGCAGCCTGGACAGGGAAAATCTGGTAGATGCTTTGGAAACTCTCAGCTTTTCCGGCCCCCAGGGACCCATTCGGATGGACCCGGATACCCACCATGCCCGGGTCAACAGTTACTTATCCCGTTGCGAACGGGACGGCTCGTTTTCCATTGTGGAAAACTTCGGTTCCAACGAACCGGTGATTCCTGAGCGGTACCGCCACATGGGAACCCACGCCAAAGCCACCCAGGACCAGGAAATCCGAATCGCCGCACGGATTTTGGATTATATGACGGAGGGGGTGACCCTGATCCGGGTGGAGGACGGTACGGTGATTTACGCCAATCCCGGCGCCGAAATTATATTTGGCTTTGACCGGGGAAAACTGGTGGGAAAAAAAATGACCGGACTTTATGATTCCGCCAACCAGCCCGGTGAGGATGTTGAAAAAGGGATCAATTCAATTCTTTATAAACGGGGGGTCTGGGTGGGGGATGTCAAATACCTGCACCAAAAGGGCCATCCCATCTGGTGTTCGGTTTCCATTTCTGCCTTTACCCATGCGGAATACGGCGAGGTGTGGATGGCCGTGCAAAAAGATATTACCGATCAGAAACAAACCGAGGAGGAGTTGCGCGTCAGTCAGGGCCATTTGTCCACCGTGGTCACCTCCGCCCCTCTGGGTTTGATGGCCCTGGATGCCCAAGGATACATTACCTTATGCACCGGAAAATCGTTTACCGATATGGACCTGGAAGGCAGGGACTGTATCGGAAAAGATTTGCGTCAGCTTTTTCCGGCCAATCCGGAAATCACCGATGGGTTTCACACATGTCTTCTGGGGGAATCGGCTGTGTTGCAAATCCCCTGGAAAAAACGGGATTACGAAATACGGTTTTCCCCCATGATGTCCAACCAAAGGGTTGTGGAAGGGGCCACCCTGCTGTGGATGGATATTACCGAACAGAAAAAAGCCGATCGGTTGAAAAAAGAATTTGTCTCCACCGTCAGTCATGAACTGCGCACGCCCCTTACCTCCATCCGGGGGGTGTTGGGATTGATTGAGGGCGATCAGGTGGGGGAAATAAGCCCCAAAGTAAAGCAACTGATTGAAATAGCCATGCGCAACACCCTGCGTTTATCCCTGCTAATCAACGATCTGCTGGATATGGAAAAAATTGAGGTGGGAGGCATGGTATTCAACTTTCTTCCCGTGGATTTGGTGGGTGTTATCCTTCAATCGGTGGAACAAACCAATCCCTACGCCCAAAACCTTGGTGTAACCCTGGAAGTGGCCACCAAGAATCAACCCATCATGGTAAAAGCGGATGAAAGCCGTTTGCTCCAAGTGATGGCCAACCTGATTTCCAACGCCATCAAGTTTTCACCCGCCGGGGGAAAGGTGCGAATCCAGGCCGAAACCGGTCCGGATTCGGCCAGAGTGCGGGTGATTGACAGCGGGAAAGGCATCTCAGAAAATTTTAAACCCATGGTGTTTCAAAAATTCGCCCAGCAGGATGGGGCCGATACCAAAGAAAAAGGAGGCACCGGCCTGGGACTGGCCATCACCAAATCCATTTTAGAGCATCATCAGGCTGTGATTGATTTTGTTTCCGACCCCGAAAAAGGAACCGAATTCTTTTTTGATATTCCCCTGGCTCCTCAAATTGCCTCCTCCCCCCTCAAAACCCGGTAACCCTGTTTGGGTATTCCCCCCGGTTGACAACCCCCCCGGCGGTTTGTAGAATTGCGGTCAGCTTTCTCAGGGGCTTTATCAAGGTTGAACAGGATAACCCATGAAGCCCACCTTCTATGTTTTGCGGTCCGCGCCCTTGTTGGCTTTGTGGACCGG
>JAOUFO010000208.1 GCA_029858165.1 Deltaproteobacteria bacterium
TGGTTTTTTTCCCGGGATATATGGACCCGGTTGCTGAGGGCAATGATGGTAAGCCCCGAATGGGGGTCCATCCACAGGGATGTTCCGGTGAACCCGGTGTGACCCACAGTGCCGGGAGGCATCAGGTCTCCACAACTCATGTAGCCGAATCCTTCCCCCTTCATATCCCACCCCAGCCCCCTGGGGGCCAGCCGGGGGGGGTTCTGGTTGGAAATCATCAGTTCCACCGTCACGGAGGAAAGCACCCGCACCCCATCCAGGGATCCTCCCTCCTGGATCATCCGGGCAAACCGGGCCAGGTCCAGGGCGGTGGAAAACAACCCGGCGTTGCCCCCCTCCCCCCCAAAAATATAGGCGTTTTCATCATGGACCACCCCCCTTAACAGCTGCTTGCGAAAGGGGCAGTACTGGGTAGGGGCAACCGGGGTTTGGTCCCAGCCGGAATCCAGCGGATTAAACAGGGTATGGTTCAACAATAAGGGATGGGCCACATTCTGGTGAAAAAACTCCGACAAAGACTGACCGGACCCCCGCCGCACCATCTCCCCCAGAAGCAAAAAGTTCAGGTCGCTGTAGATCATGGCGGTGCCGGTGGGGGTTTTTAAAGGGGTGTGCAGCAATTTTTGCAAAGCCTCTCCCTGGCCGGTACTTTCCTGATACAGGTCCACCCAGGCCGGCAGCCCGGAGGTGTGGGTGAGCAAATGGCGCAGGGTGATTCCCTTTTTGTCCTCCGTGTCAAACTCAGGGAAGGTTTCGGCCACTTTGTCTTCCAGGCTGAGAATCCCTTTTTCCAGCAGAATCATCATGGATGTGGCGGTGGCCACCGGTTTGGTGATGGAGGCGATATCCCACAGGGTGCCGGGGGCAAGATCAGGGGATTCCGGGCTGATTTCCAACCGCCCCCAGGTCTGATGCAGCAACGGCTCATCCTCTTTGGCCACCAGCAATTCCAACCCGGGGAAAATCCGCTGGCGCAGAGCGCTTTCCATCAACTGGTCCAGCTCCAGGCGCCAGTTTCTGGAAAAATTGATTTTGGTTGTACGGTTCAAGGTTGTCCGGTAAGGTAAATAGGGTTGGATTGCGGAGGGGTTGGGTTCTTTGCTTCCCCGGCGACAACCTGATTTCAGGCACTCACCCGTGCCTGTCCGGCCAGAAAGCAATGTCATCCGGCATCCAGTGTGTTGAGCGGGCAGGGTGGAAGCCGCTCCATTTTCTATATCACCCTCTGTTCGCGGGATACAACCCCCACCTCATCCAAGCCGTCTATTTTCCAGCGGCAAAGCCCACCCATTCCAGCGCAGAACAGACATGGTGCACAACAGCACGGCGCAAGGCATATCTCCAAAGAGTCCGGAGCAGGAATCCGCCCAACAGGCGGAGATTCTCCAGACCCTCATTGATATCAGCCATATCATCACCACCTCTCATAACCTGGATGAAACCCTGGGCCAAACGGTCATGGTGATTGCCCGGCGGATGGAGGTGGATGTCTGCTCCATCTATCTGTATGACGAAAACCTGCAAGTTCTGGTGTTAAAGGCCACCCACGGTTTGAACCCGGAGGCGGTGGGCCATGTATCCATGCCGGTGAGGGAGGGGATCATCGGTATGGTCATGGAGGAATGCACCCCCCTCAACCTGTTGGATGTCTCCAAACACCCCCGTTACAAATTCTTTCCCTCCATCAACGAGGAGCGGCTGTCATCCCTGTGCGCGGTGCCGCTGATTGAATACCGCAAGCCTCTGGGTGTGCTGGCCATCCAGAACCAGGAACACCGCCGGTTCACCCCGGATGAGGAAAACCTGCTGATCACCATCGCCAGCCAGATATCCGGCCTGATATCCAAGGCCCTGCTGGTGGCCCGCATGCAGCGGGAGGCCGAAAAACCCGCCCCCCGCCGCAACCCGCGAGAGCCTGCCCGGCTGGAAGGAATCCCCATTGCTCCGGGGGTGGCTCAGGAGCGGGTGGTGGTGCTGAACCGGGGCCGACTGGATGAGCCGCCCTACACCTCCGGCAAAACCGTGGAGGAGGAAAAACGGCTGCTGGCCAATGCAATCAACCAATCGGTCAATGAAATCCTGGCGCTGATCCAGGATGTCACCAGCCGTTTGGGGGAGCGGGACGCGGCCATTTTTCATTCCCACCTCCTTTTTTTGGAGGACCGCGGGTTTAACCATAAAATCAACAAGCTGATAGATGAGGGGGGGTCTGCCTCGTGGGCGGTCAGTCAGGTGGTGCGGGAATACCTGGAAACCTTCGCCTCCATTGCGGACCCCTACCTTAAAGAGCGGGGGGCGGACCTGGAGGATGTGGGATACCGGTTGTTGCAACATTTGGGTTTGTATGGCCGCCATGATGAGATTTTAGACCATTCCGGCATTTTGGTGGCGGAACTGCTTACCCCCTCTGACACGGCCCGGCTGAACCCGGAAAAAATAAAAGGGATTGTCACCACCGTGGGGGGGTTTGTATCCCATGCGGCCATATTGGCCCGTTCCCTAAGGATTCCGGCGGTCAGCGGTATAGAAAACCTGCTGGATTTGGTGGAGGAAGGGGAGGAATTGCTGGTGGACGGGGAGTCGGGGCTGGTGTTTGTAAACCCCTCCCAGAATGTAAGGGATGAATACGCCCGGTATTCCGAGACCCGCTCGGAGTATCTTTCCCACCTGGATGACCTGCGGGATGTGGCCTGCACCACCCGCGACGGGTTCAGAATCAACCTGTTTGCCAATGTGGGGCTTTCCCAGGACCTGGAGGATGTAAAGCGGTACGGGGCGGAGGGGATTGGCCTGTACCGCACCGAAGTGCAGTTTTTGATGAGTGAATACCGCCCCACCCAGGGGGAAATGGATGAGATGTATGCCAAAGTGGTGCAGGAGGCCGGGGGCAGGCCGGTGGTGTTCCGCACTTTGGACCTGGGGGGGGATAAATTTCCCCCTTATCTTCATTTTCCCAAGGAGGACAATCCCTTTCTGGGCAACCGCTCCATCCGGTACCAATTGACCCGGGTTCACCTGCTGAAGGACCAACTCCGGGCGATCTTTAAGGTTTCCAGAATGGGGGATGTGAAGGTGCTGATTCCCATGATCAGCCAATTGGATGAGTTGTATCAGGTAAAGGGGATTATCGCCGAAACCCGCCGGGAGTTGGAGCTGGAACTGGGGGAAACCCTGCCGGACCTTCCCCTGGGGATGATGTTTGAAGTGCCCTCCGCGGTGCTGATGGCCGATATGTACGCCAGGGAGATTGATTTCTTATCCATCGGCTCCAACGACCTGACCCAATACACCCTGGCAGTGGACCGCAACAACCCCCAGGTCAGCCATTTGTACGATCCCCTGGACCCGGCGGTGCTGCGGCTGATCCAGGGACTGATCCAAACGGCCCGCCGGTTTAACAAACCGTTGGAATTATGCGGCGAAATGGCCTCTGACACGGAAGGGTGTTTGTTGCTGGTGGGATTGGGTTTGCGCCAATTGAGCATGAACGCCCCCCTGATTCCGCTGGTCAAAGACCGGCTGAGCAAGGTCACTCTGGCCGATACCCAAAAATTGGCATCCATTGCCCTCAGTTCCACCACCGCTTCCAGTGTGCGGCGAAACATCCGCATGTTCCTCAGCCAGTTCAAATAAAAAAAAAGATCAACCAAACCCAAGCGATCCAAACCCAGGCGTTCCAAACCCCCGTTATGTCCAAATCCTTGCCCAAACCTGTCTGCCTGTTTTACGGCAACCAGACCTATTCGGTGGAATCCGCCGCCCGGCGGGTGGAACAACAGGTGCTGGGGGATGCCCCCCGGGAGTTGACTTTTCACCGGTTTGACGCGGCGGAAATGCTGCGCCCCCAAGGGGGGGAATCCCCGGAAAACCGAATGGATACCTTTCGGCTGGCCAGTGAATCGGTGCCTCTGCTGGGGGGGAATTTTGTGATCCGGGTGGACGGGTTGGAACGGGTGAAGCCCCCCTCCAAGGGAGCCGCCGGGGTACTCCGTCAGTTGGAGGAAGCCGAATTGTTTTTGGCGGTATGGGAAGGCCAGCAGGTATGGGCCGCCCAGGAGGACCTGCTGCCGGGAGAGCCCCGTGGGG
>JAOUFO010000209.1 GCA_029858165.1 Deltaproteobacteria bacterium
GATCCGCTCAAAAATTTTCTCGTCAGCGGTAAGCTCCGGCTTGCCTTCATCCACCAGGGAGTCATTCAGGGCTGAAAGCTCTTTATCCATGGCATCCTGGATATGCTTGGAAATGATATCCTTGACGATGGTTTCCACTTCCACTTCATAAGGGTAAATGGGGCTGATCAACTCGCTGTCCAGAATGTTCAGAGCCAGTTTTACCTGAAACACGGTTTCCGGCTTTTCCGGATGGTCCCGGAAGGAACATTTGACGATGGAATAGGCGTTTTCGCCCCGCACAAAGGCTCCGACGTCTGTTTTCCGGCGCAACAGGGAGTTGGTATGGGTTTCCAGGTCGTTCATTTCCCGTTGCACATGTCCGTGAAGGTGGCCGTACATGTTGACAATGGATTTTTCCACCTCACCGGTATTGAACTTATCGGCTCCGGCAATGCGGTCCAACAGGTAAGACACCGGACGGGGGGTGTAACGGTTGAGGCCCCGCATTTCCTCCAAATCCACCAGATTCCGCACCTTTTTGCCCAACTCGTCCTCAAGAGTGGTGAGGTACCGGTTGGTCATGTTTTGCATGGTCTGGTTGAAGTAGGAATGCAGCTTCCCCTTCAGGGTTCCCATCACCTCTACGCGGCCCAGAACCTCTGGCGGAAGCTTGGAATGGATGTGATTGAGGATCTTATCCACCTCTTCATCCACCATGGTTTTGCTTTCCAGGTACTCGTTGCGGCCATCACGCCACAAACTGTTGCGAGAACCTACCGCACTGGGGGTTTCCGGATGGATGATGTTGGGGCCTTGTTTGACCAAAGAGTCGGTCATGGTGCTCTCCTCAAGGTGTGATAATTGGTTTTGGAAATCCGGGATTTCATTTCGGCCCGTATTCCATTATGGCTTTCAGGTTTTTTTTGGCTTTCCAGCTTTGGATATGCCGTCGGCCCTGGTGTTTCAGTTGACGCAATGGCCGGGGGTTGCGTGTTATTCAGGTGAAAATCAAAATCATCCCCATGTCCCATGGGTTCCCCCTGGTTCAGGGCTGGCTCCCGGCGCCTTGCGGCCTCCCCTGAGGACCTTTTGCTACACCATCTGTTTTCTTATTGGCCTCTTCCAAGGCCAAAACAACCGGATAAAGGGCCATTAACCGGAATAAGAACCCCGGTGTTCGCTTGTTTATCACAGCTTTACAACCAAACCCCGCCAGAGTCAAGGGTTATCATCCCGGCAGGCTCTGCCTATCTGGCCTTGTCCTTGATGACATGCTGCGCCACCGCAAGTTTTGCGATGGGAACCCCGTAGGGGTTGCAGGTTATGAAATTCAGTTTGGCATCAAAGGCAAACTTAATGTTCATGGGGTCAGATGCGTGAACTCCGCACAATCCAACCGTCAGGTCGGGACGGGTCACCTTGCCGAATTCCTTGGCCATGGAAATCAACTGTTTAACCGGGGTGGACAATATCTGGAACGGATTGTCCCTTAAAATATCATATTGGGTGTAGGAAGGCAGAAACATGTTCACGTCATCGTGAGACATCCCGTTGGTGGTCTGGGTCAGGATGTGGGTTCCCACACTGAAAAACTCCGATTGTTTGGCCATATGACCGGCCATCAGTGCCGCAGCGGGAAGCTCAATCATCGCTCCCAGTTTGTACTCAAAAGGCATGGTGTCCGTCTTCCATTCCTCAAGCAGCTCCTGTTCCACCCCTCTCAACCCCTTGATGGTCCGTCCTTCTATATTCCGGCCCGTGCGGATGAACCTCATTTCCGCATCGCTCATCACAGCCGGCACCATCATGTCAAAATCCACCTTGCCGCCAGTAGAGATGTGATCCTGGGCCGCCCTGAACAAAGCCGAAAATTGAACCTCGTACAAATCAGGATACGAAATGGCAATCCGGCTGCCCCGCAATCCCATCATCGGGTTCAGGTTTTTCAACTGACTGGCTCTGGTCTGCAACTCTTCCACCGGAATCCCCTGTTTTTTGCTGATCCGGGTATAGAATTCCTTGGCTTTGTCCGCCTCGTGGGGCAGAAATTCGGTCAGGGGCTTGTCCAACATCAGAAAAATCACTTTTTTCCCGCCCATCTTTTTGAGGATCAGGCTGATTTCCTTCTGCAACCCTTTTTCCACCTCTTTCAGGGCTTTGACCCGTTTGTCGCCATCCTTTAAAAGAATGGCTTCGGTGAAAGCCGAGCGGGTCGGTTCCGCCAACAACAAATAATCCATGGGGAACAGACCGATTCCCTCAGCCCCCAGGCGGAGAGAGGTATCAATATCGTTCAAAGTTTCAGATATCCCCAACACCTTAAAGTCACCCTGAAATTCAGCCAATTGCGTCACAAATTCTTCCAGACCGTTTTTGGAGGTGTCCGGATAAACCATTTTGGCTTTGCCCACCCAGATGGTGGGGTCCGTGTAAGTGGGGACCTCAATGGAAATGGTATCAAACTCATTGACCCGGTGGCCTTCTATTTCAATATAGCCTTCTTTAAACACAATTCCGGCCTTTACCAGACAAGGCTTGCGCAAACTGCGGGATACCACCGGGGCGTGGGAGGCATACCCCCCCTCGGATGCAATCACGGCCTTGCCCACCTCAATGGCCTGCACATCCTCCGCATCCGTATGAGCCATCACCAGGATCAGGTCCGAATTTAATCCCTGCAACGAGCAGCGATGGTATTCGGTCATCAGGGCTTCGGTGGTAAACGCCACCCGTCCGATGGAGGCGCCGGGAGAACCGGCAATGCCCCCCAGAATGCGGGGCATGTTGGCTGTGCTTTTGGGATCAATCACCGGGTGGAGCAGGTCTTGAATCTGGGCCGGAGGGATGGATTCAATCAGTTTTTCTTTGGTAATCAGCCCTTTTTTGGCCAAATCCAAAAATGTGCGCACCTCGGCCTGAGTGGATTTTCCATCCACCGGGTTTTGTTCAATAATCCAGATGGCCCCTTCCTCAATGGTAAACTTCACCTGGCGGATATCCAAAAATTTGTCTTCCAACTGGCTGGCAAAGTCTTTGAGCGCCTTGAGGTATTTCGGGTCTATGGTGGAAATATCCTTCCCGGTATCGGGAAAGGTATCAAATTCGTTGTGGCCATACCAGCCGGCCAGCCGGTCTTCGCCGGTGACAATATCCCGGGTGTAGTAACTTCCGTTGTAGGAATCCTTGCCATAATTGCCGTACACCATCATCTGAACCAGAATACCGGCCTCAATCCCCTCGTTCATATCATCGGAAAGGTACTGCCCGGCCAGGGAGGTGATGACCATCCTCAGCTGCTCAATGCCGGTTTGAGGAAAGTCCGGGCATATTTTTTCACGGTATAGCTTGCAAACAGCCTTGGGGGAGGCGTCTTTGTTGGCCTCTTTGATGGCTTTGATGTCCGCCGCCTTTTTTCCCATGAACCGTTGGCTGAATTGTTCCAGGTAGTGCTGGTATTCCTGGTAGGCAAAATCCTCGCCGCAATATTTGGCAAACCCTTCCACCATGGCATCCGAAATGCCCACGGTGTGGACCGAACGCAGGGAACCGATTTGGATGGAAGGGGAGATGACCACCTTGAAAAACATGGGGCGGTCCGCGGTGGAAAAGGTTTTCCCGGTAATGGATTCAATCTTTGTAATCGCCTTTTGAACCTCCTCCAGGGAAAGGTCTTTCACCTTACCGGAGGCCAGGGTTTCCGCATCCACCATGAATCCCGGTGCGATGGGGGCCTTCATCTGGGCCAATTGCATCACGTTGCGGCCCCGCAGACCAAACCGCTCCTGGAGGTTGTCACCCTCCTGAAATTCTTGTTGACTAAAATCAATCAGATTAACCATCTCGGAGAGTCCCCGTCTTTAAAAGAGGTTCAATACTTTGTTGACATCTTTTTTCAGGAAGTTGTTAAAACGGAGGCTCGCCCCCTCAAACAAATATCGTTGAAGCTTGGCCACACCCTTTATTTCCTCCCCGGAAACGGAAAACAACAACACATCCCCGTGCTTTACCTTGCCCCATTTAAACAGAGAATTGATATCGTTAACCTTTTCACCATCATGAAAGATAT
>JAOUFO010000210.1 GCA_029858165.1 Deltaproteobacteria bacterium
TCCGCCGGATTGCCCGCCGGTTTGGCATTCAGCCCATGCCCCCCCTCCGGGGGAAACTCCCGGATTCAGGCCCCGGTTTGGCCGGGTTTCCGCTCCGCGGGCTTCCACAAATCCCGCTCCAGGGGGTGACTGGCGCCATTTTCGCGGCCCGCAACCTGTGTTTGGCGGCCGGGTTGGCGGTGTTGGGCGGGTGGGGAATGGCCGGGTGCGGTTACCATATGGAATCCCTTCATCTGCCGGGCCATGCCCGGTCCCTGGGGTTGGGGCCGGTGTACAACCGCACCTACCAGGGAGAATTGGATTACCGGCTGACCAATCAATTGCGGACCCGGTTTTTACAGGAGGCTTACACCGATCTGGTTTCCCCGGAAACCAGCGATCTGGTGCTGGAGGTGGAATTGGTGGATTTTCAAATCACCCGCTACCGGAATCTCACCAGTCTTGCCGGGACCCAGGGGGGTTCCTCCACCGGCTCTCTGGCCGCCGGTTCAGCGCCGTTCACCATCAATTTCACCGTATCAGGAACCCTCACCCTGCGGGATAACCGGGAAAATATCATCCGCATGGATCACATCCCGGTATCCGGTACTTCCTCCCTCAGCTTTGATGCCGCCGACACCCTGGAAACCCCCGCTGTGAAAAACCAGGGGGTGGACCAGGCCCTGACGGATATCGCCGCGCGCATTGTGCGCCAGGTGTTCACCGCCTATTAAACCGGCGTTGATCAGGCCGGGGGGCGGCGCAGCCAGCGGCGGTGGAACCAGGCCCATTGGTCCGGATAAAGGCGGATATGGGCCTCGGTCAGGCGGCTGAACAGGGCGGTCAGAGCGGTGATCCCCTCCCCATCCGGCTTTAACCCCGGGGGGAATTCCACCGGTTCAAACCGGAACAGGTGGGTTCCGTCGGGCCGCCGCCGACCAAAACCGGTCACCACCGGAAGGCCCAATTTAAGGGCCAGGCTGGCCGCCACCCGGGGGGTATGGGCCGCCCGCCCGAAAAACTCCACAAACACCCCCTGGGATTCATTGTCCTGGTCTATGGCCAGCAACAGCACCTCCCCTTTTTTCAGGGTTTGAAGCAGTTGTTTGGAGGCATCCGGGCTTCCCCGTTTCAACAGGGTCAGATAATCCGATTGGCGGTTGCGGGCCATCATGGCATCCAACCGGGGGTCCGCCAGCACCCGCACCACCGCCCGCATGGGGATGCGCGCCATTTGGGCCGCCACGCTGTAAAGCTCCCAGTTGGCCATGTGACCGGTCAACAAAATCACCCCCCTGCCTCCCTCATGGGCCCGGCGCAACACATCCAGGTTTTCCAGAGTGATCCACCGCTCCCCCTGCCGCCGGATGCGGGGCAGAGCCAGGGATTCCCATGCGGTCTGGCCAAAATGGCCAAAACAGCGCCGGATGGTCCGGCGGACCTGGCCGGGAGAAAGCTCCGGCATGGCCATGGCCAGTTGCTCCCTGGCCAGCCGCACATCTTTGCGGGCCAGCAGATGAAACAGCCCGCCCATGGCCCGGCCCAAAGCCTGGGAACCCCGCACCGGCAATAGAACGGCCAGCCCCAGCAAACCCCTGCCGACCCATACCTGCAAACCCCGGCGCAACGGACGCAGCCAAACCGATTTTTTGATGCGGTGGCGCTGGTAATCCGGCAGTCGGGGGGAGGGGGGGGTCATGAATGTTGGGCGGGTGTGGGGGTGGCCTCCCGCTCCAACAGCAGCAGGAATTCCCGGTTGCGGCTTTTTTTCCCCTTCACGGGGGATTCCATCAACCCCAAAGTGGCAAATCCGGCCAGCCGGGCAGCCTGAGACACCCGGTCCAACACCTGGGCGTGCACCCCGGGGTCCACCACCCGCCCGCCGGATTCCACCTGCTCACGGGGGGCCTCAAACTGAGGCTTCACCAGGGCCAGCAAACGCCCCCCCAAGGTCAAAAACCGGGCGGCGTGGGGCAACACGGCGGAAAGAGAAATAAACGAAAGGTCCATCACCATCAAATCCACCGGGGCGGCCAGGGCCTGGGGTGCCAGATGGCGAAAATTGGTGCGTTCCATCACCACCACCCGCGGGTCCTGGCGCAGTTCCCAGGCCAGCTGGCCGTAACCCACATCCACCGCAATCACCCTGGAGGCCCCCCGAAGCAGCAGGCAATGGGTAAACCCTCCGGTGGAAGCCCCGATATCCATGGCGGTCAGGCCGGTCACATCCAATCCAAACCGGTCCAGGGCCGCCTCCAGCTTTACCCCCCCGCGGCTGACAAACGGATGGTCTCCGCCGATAACCTCCAGGGGGACCTGAGGATGGACCGCATCCCCCGGTTTGCCCGCCGGGCGGCCGTTGACCCTCACCCGGCCCGCCATCACCAGGGCCCCGGCGGCCTTTTGGTCCGGGGCCAGACCCCGCTCCACCAGCAGTTTATCCAGCCGGGGCTTCATGGCCCGCCGTTTCAAAAGAACTTCTGACCGATTTCCCGGATGGTGACAATGATGAGAATCAGATACAGCATCACCGAGCCTGCCACCTGCATTTTCATCCTGAGGTCCATTTCTATGGGCCGCCGGATGATGGATTCCACCCCCAGCAACAGGATATGGCCCCCGTCCAAAGGAGGAATGGGCAACAGATTGATGATCCCCAATTGCAGAGTGATCAAAGCCACCAAAAACAACAGATGGGGGGCGCCGCTTTCCGCCGCGTCGCCGATGGTGGAAAATATCCCCACCGGACCGCTGACCTCGTTCAGGGAAGCCTGGCCCGAAAGCAGCTTGCCCAAAAACACAAAGGTGCGGCCGGTGATATCCACCATGGCGATGGAACCCCGGACAATGGATTCTCCCACAGGGTAGCTTTCTATGGTGGAATTGGGCTGAATGCCCACCTGGTATTTGTTCACTTCTGGAATCAATTTGGCAGTCACCGTCAGGGTGACTGCCTGGCCTTCCCGCAGCAGTTCAAAACTCATCGGGTTGCGCCCTTCCCGCTGAATCATATCCGCAATGGTATCCCAGGTGGGGGTGGGCTTGCCGTTGACCGAAATCACCCGGTCCCCCGCCATCAGACCGCTTTCCTTGCCGGGCAGACCGGCCACCAGACCGCCGATGATGTTTTCCTGCCGGGGTTTCCAGCCAAAGGACTCTTTGCCGGTCAGGGAACGTTTGGGAATGGACAGGATCACCCCCAGCCCGTCACGCTCCACGGTGGCGACAACGGTGGCACTGCCCAGGGCCACATCGCTCATGGTGTCAAACACGTCATCCCAGGTGCCGGTTTCGGTATTGCCCACCCGGGTGATGCGGTCCCCGGGTTTGAATCCCACCACATCCGCCTGGGAGCCGATTTCCACCGATTCCACCACCGGAGCCAGATTCTGCCATGCGGGGGTTTCCACCCCCACCATAAACACAATGGGCATTACAACAAAAGCCAGCAGCAGGTTCATCAAGGACCCCCCGGCCAGTATGATGAATTTCTGCCAGCCGTTTTTGGATGCGTAATTGCGAGGGTCCTCCGGATTTTCCTCCCCCGGGGTCTGGCCGTCCAGACGCACATACCCCCCAAAGGGAATCATGGAAATCACATATTCGGTTTCCCCGATTTGCTTGCCAAAGGCTTTGGGGGGCAGGCCGATGGAAAACTGGGTGACCCGTACCCCGGTCAGCCGGGCCGCCATAAAATGGCCCAGTTCATGGATCAGGATCAACACCCCCAAAACCAGCACCGCGATGAGTATCTCAAACATGTTTCCGGCTCCTTTAGGGTATTGTGTTTTTGGAACGGATGACGGCCGCCGCCGCCTGACGGCCCCATCCATCCGCCGCAATGGCATCCTGGATGGATCCCACCTGCCGCAACCAGGGGGGGGCATCCGGCCGGGACGCGGCCTTGTCCAACTCTTTCATCACCTGTGATAAAATATCCGTTATCACCAAAAAAGGGAACTTTCCATTTAAATATCCCGCCACTACCTCCTCATTGGCCCCGTTCAACACCGCCGGTGCGCCCCCCCCGGTCCGCAAAGCCTCCACC
>JAOUFO010000211.1 GCA_029858165.1 Deltaproteobacteria bacterium
GCATCACGAGCGCCGGATGGATGGAATCCATGCTGTTCAGGGGGTTTCAGCTGGTGGTTCTCTGGCGGGTGGGCACCGAGGTTTTGGCCGGACTGGGCTATTCAACCGCCGGGCTTCTGTGGATATCCGGCCTGGGCTGGCTGGCGGTGTTCGGGGTGTGGTTTGCCCGGTTCGGAAGGGTGCTTACCCGCCCCAGGGTGGACGGCCAGCCGGGGTAACAAAGGGAAGAGACCTCTGCATAACTCGCTTTTTCCCCATCCCCCTGCCCCCTTCCCGTGGGGAAGGGGGTTGAACTGATTGGGGGCCTGCGGCCCCCAAACCCCCGCTTTTTTATCAAAACGGGAGGTTTTGGCAGTTTTACAGAGGTCTCGGGAAATCCAAAACAAGCCGGAAACAAAAGGGCCGCCGCCAACCTCCCGTCAGAGACAAAACACCCGCCAAAAAACAAAGAACTACAAAAAAAGGGAAGTTCCCTTTATAATTCATCCACAGGCTGGCGGATCCAAATTCTTAAGGGCCGCAAGCCCCAAAATCACCAGGCTGGCAGGCTGCCGAATTCAAGGAATCAGGCGGCAGCCAATCATCAAACAACCACATTCGCGGGTTTTTAAAAACCGGCCACAGGGAGACCCAAAAAAAAATGGAAGAAGGATTGAGGCTGAAGGTGGGCCTGGCGGAAATGTTAAAAGGGGGCGTCATCATGGATGTGGTCAACGCCGAGCAGGCCAAAATAGCCGAGGATGCGGGGGCCGTGGCGGTGATGGCCCTGGAACGGGTGCCTGCCGATATCCGGCGGGACGGGGGGGTGGCCCGCATGTCAGACCCGGAAATGATAGAAAAAATCATGAAAGTGGTTTCTATTCCAGTGATGGCCAAATGCCGCATCGGCCACTTTGCGGAAGCCCAGATTTTGCAGGAGTTGGGGGTGGATTACATTGATGAATCGGAGGTGCTCACCCCGGCGGACGAGGTGAACCATGTGGACAAACAGGCTTTTAAAACCCCCTTTGTGTGCGGTGCCACCAATCTGGGCGAAGCCCTGCGCCGATTGGGGGAGGGTGCGGCCTTGTTGCGCACCAAAGGGGAGGCCGGTACGGGAGACATCATAGAGGCGGTGCGTCACCTGCGCCAGATCAGACGGGACATCAAACTGTTGACCACCCTGGACGAAAATGAATGGATGGCGGAGGCCAAACGATTGCAGGCCCCCTATGAACTGGTGCGCATGGTGGCCCGCGACGGCCGCCTGCCGGTGCCCAACTTTGCCGCCGGCGGAGTGGCCACCCCCGCCGATGCGGCCCTGCTGATGCAGTTGGGGGCTGAGGCTGTTTTTGTAGGGTCCGGGGTGTTTAAATCGGGCAATCCGGCCAAGCGGGCCGCCGCCATCGTGAAGGCGGTCACTTTTGCCGACAACCCGGCGGAACTGGTGAAGGCTTCCAAAGGTCTGGGGGAGGCCATGAGCGGCATCGCCCGGGATGAAATTGACCCGGCCGGGAGGCTGGCGGGCAGAGGCTGGTGATGAGAATCGGCGTGTTGGCATTGCAGGGGGCGGTATCCCCCCACCGGGAAAAACTGGCCGCGGCGGGAGCCGAAATGGTCCCGGTGAGGCTGCCGGAAGACCTTGCGGGGTTACAGGGGTTGATTCTGCCCGGAGGGGAATCCACCACGTTGCTGAACCTGCTGGGTCACACCGGCCTGATGGAACCCATCCGGGCATTCGCCGGAAGCCATCCTCTGTGGGGGATCTGCGCCGGAGCCATATTGCTGGCCCGACAGGTGGAAAACCCGGCCCAACCCTGCCTGGGTGTGATGGATGTCACCATCCGGCGCAACGATTACGGACGCCAGAACGAAAGCTTCATCACCCAATTGGCGGTTACCCTGCCTGCCGAAACAGAGTCCGTTCCCGGCCAATCCCATCTGGAAGAGGGGGTGTTTATCCGGGCTCCCAAAATCATCCGGGCGGGGGAGGGTGTTGTGGTGTTGTCCCGCCATCAGGGGAGCCCCGTGGCGGTATTTTCCGGTTCTTCCGCGGGCCACCTGGCCACCACCTTCCACCCGGAACTTTCCGCGGGCCACCTGTTTCACCGGTACTTTGCCGCTGTGTGCGCCGGGACTCAAACCCAAACCTCCCGGATGGCCCGCGCCCCAGGTTCAGCCACCGCCTGAACCGCCCCGCCGCCCCATCCCCCACCGGAACAAAACCATGTTTGCCCTGGACCCCCGTTTGGCCGCCGAAACCACTCCCATCACACAACTGCCTTTGTGTCTGGCCCTGTTGCGGGATGAAACTGCCTACCCCTGGCTGCTGCTGGTGCCCAACCGGGATTCCATCCGGGAACTGCACCAGCTTCTCCCCCTGGAGCGGGGGATGCTGGTGGAGGAGGCCGCCCTGGCCTGCCGGGTGATGGAGCGTGTGTTTGCCCCCCACAAAATCAACCTGGGCGCCCTGGGGAACCTGGTCCCCCAGTTCCATTTGCATGTGGTGGGCCGCAAACCGGATGATGCGGCCTGGCCCGGCCCCGTGTGGGGCCACGCCCCCCCCAGCCCCTACCCCCCGGCCCAAAAAGAGGCCCTGGCGGAAAAACTGAAACAGGCGTTTGAAGAACCAGGCGGTTAACCTTCCGGGAGGCCGCCGGGCCAAACCCATTTTCCCGTAGATGGGAAAAATGGGCATCCTCCAGGTAAAACGTTCAAAAAGAAAGCTTCATCCCGGCCCAGGCCTGCTGACGCACATATTGAAACCGCAGGTCATTGGTTTTCTCATCCCAGGTTTTGAACCCGGCCTCATAGGCCATGGTTTTATCCGCCGCGTATTCCGCCGACACATTGGATTCCACCCCCTTGATGTATTTTTTCTCCTGGCCGGGGGTGTCAAACGCAAACGCGTTGGGGTAATCGGTTTCAAAAGAGGCACCCTCCAACCGGATTTTCCAAATCTCATCCATCCGGGCGGTAAACCTTACCCGTGCCCGGTTGCGGGTGAAATCGTTGTACCCCACGTTCATATCCATGCGTTCTTTCACCTCATAATTCAGAATCGCCAACATGCCGCCGCCAAAGCTCTGTTTCAGCATCACATCGGTGGTTTGGTAAATGTAATGCAACAGGGGATTGGTTTTTTTTAGCGAGGCTGTGGCCAATCTGGCGTTTCGTTTTGAATATTGGATGTCTTCCTGATCCAAGGAGACCTGAAACAGGGTGGATTTCAACAGATAATAGCCCGCCTTGCCGTTGACCGAGGTGGAACCGTAATCATATTCCGACCCGGAATTGGGTGTTTCGTAATCCCGGTTTTCCAGGGCTGCCCCCACCCCGTAAACAAAATCCCCGGTATCCTTGTTGTAGGCCGCTTCCAGTCCGGTGGTGGAATAGGTGTACCGGTCGCTGACCGAAGCCCCTTTGCTGGTTGATTTCACGTCTCCGTTGTCCCGGTCATAATAAATTTTCTTTTTTCTCCCCAAAAACAGGCCGTAATACACCCCGTCTTCCCGGCTGTCCTGGGAATCAAACACCGACCCGCCGCCGATGTTTACCATGTGGCTGTACTGGTTTGCGTTTTGAAAGTCCTTTTGGGTATAAAAATCCCCGTCAAACTTGTAGGACATCAAAAAGTAGTTGTCGTTTGCGCTTTCCGTTTTTTTCTCTGCCTTAAAGGTGACCGGAATGAAATACCCGGACTGCACCTTGGGGTTCACCAGGACCCCCCCCTGATAATAATCCACATAGGGGTTGGCATTGGTGCGGTACACGTTGGAGTCGTATCCGGCGCCGATTTCCAGGCTGATGGAAAATGTGTTTTCGCTGTCAGCGGCAGAGGATTCCTGGGCCGGTTTGGCGGCGGCCTGTTTATCCGGGGCGGCTTTTTTAGCCGCCAGAGCGGGGGTTGCGCTGACGGTCAACGCCAGGAACACCGTTGCTGTTTTGCCAAAAAACAACCGGGGGGCGCCAGATTGTGCGTTCATTGTATTTTTCAAATCAAGGGTTTAGGGTTTGGAGGATTCCAAGGCCGAC
>JAOUFO010000212.1 GCA_029858165.1 Deltaproteobacteria bacterium
AAACGGGGTTTTGGCGGCATGGGTTGAAAAATAAAGTTTCAGGGCGGTGAGAATCAGTTGTTTGCCGGCGGTTCCCCCAAAACGGGTCACTTTTTCCCAAAACCCGGCCTCTGAATAAATTTGCCGGTATTTGTGAAAATCGGCATTGTCCGGCCGGTATTCCACCACCGGGGGCGGGTCCGCCGGTTTGGGGGAGAACATCCCCTTGCGGGGGGCGGGCTTGGGGAGACTCTTTTTTGTGGGCGGGGTGTCAGGCAATTTTTTTCACCTCCTTGATGCCCCGGAGACGGCTGATGATTTTCTGGTAGGTTTTGTCGGAGACCGGTTCAATATCCAGCAAAATGGAGGCTGAAAGGGCATCCCCCCGTTGAATGGACATGTTGAGGATGCTGACCCCCAGGCTGTGCATCACCTTGCCCACCTTGTAGATGACCCCGGCTTTGTCCAGGGCTGTGATGGTCAGGGTGTATGGGTTTTTCTGGTCGTGGGCCTCCCAGCCCACGGGAAACAACCCGCCGGGGTCCACGGATTTCAATTGGGGGCATCCGGCCCGGTGGATGACGATGCGGTCCTCCCGGCGCACCCCCACGATGGGGTCTCCCAGCAGGGGCTGGCAGCACCGGGCCATTTTGACCAGGGCGTCTTCATGGGTCTTTACCTTGATTTCCGGGGATTTCCCCCCGAACATGGAAGCGATGTACCGGTTGAGGATGGAACGCTCCCTGGTTTGCTGGCGGGAGAGTTTTTCGCGGTCCACCACCCCAAATTCGGCCAGAAAGGGGCGCAGATTAAGCTTTCTTAAGCCCAACTGCTGGTAAAATTGTTTTAAAGTGAGCTTTTTGTGCTTTAGGGCGGCTTTAAAGGGTGTTTTGCCGGTGATTTCCACCGGCGATTCCCCCAACCGGCGGATTTCCTGGGAAAACACCTGCCAGCCGAATTCCTCCGCCCGTTGCAGCACCCTGACCCGCAGGGCGCGGCGCAGGGCAATTCTGGCCCGGGGGGTGCGGACCTGGTTCAACCAGCTTTCATCCGCCAAAACTTGCGGGTCCCGAAACACTTCCACCACATCTCCGTCTTTCAATTCGGTTCCCCGGCCCACCATCATGTGGGAAATCCGGCCCCCCCGGCAGGCCAGCCCCAGGTCCGAATGGATGGCAAAAGCGAAATCCAGTACGGTGGACCCCTGGGGAAAGGTGCGGATATCCCCCTTGGGGGTGAACACCTGGAGGGTTTCCATTTGCCCGTAGCGCAACACATCCTCCATGCGGATGTCCTCATCCCCCTTCAGGCTTTGCAGCAATTCCAGATAATTGCGGTAATAGGTGGAAAGTTCCTCCGGGGTGCCCTTCCAGTTGGCCAAAATCCCCCAGCGGCTGATGTTGTCCATTTCCTCCCAGGTGATTTCCAACTGGATAGGCTCCCCTCCGATGAACACCTTGGATTCCAGCCCCTGGTACCGGTTGGGTTTGGGGTTGGAAATGTAGTCCCGGATGGAATGAGGCACGGTCCGGCATTTGGTGTGGATGGCCCCCATGGCCAGATAGCAGTGGGCCGGAGTGGAGGTGACCACCCGGAAGCCGATAAAAGCCCGGGTGACGGGAGTGGTCTGATAGATGGCCTCGGAGACATGCCGGTGCAGGGGAATCACCCTGAAGGGGGCACCCAGGTGGGCGGTCAGGGAGGATTCCACCATTTTGCGGATGGATTCCACCTGGGAAACCTCCCGGATCACTCCGTTTTTCACTGCTTCCAGGGCTTGGGCAAACCGTTTGGGGTACAAAAACCGGAAACACAGGGTGGTCAGTTCCTCACTGATATGGGTCAGCCCCATCCGTTGGGCCATGGGCACATACACATCCATGGTTTCAGTGGATATGCGCCGCTGTTTGGCCCGGCTGAGGTGGGAAAGGTCCCGCATGTTGTCCAGCCGGTCAAAAATTTTCACCAGCAGGGTGCGGATGTCTTTGATGGAGGAGGTGAGCAGCTTTTGGTAGGTTTCCAGTGAAATGCTGTTCAACCGGCCGCTGGGTTTGGAGGATCCGGCTTTGGTCAGGCCGTCCACCACTTCGGCCAGCCAGTCGCCATATTGGTCCTTCAGGGCGGTTTTGGTGACTTCGGTGTCCTCTATGATGTCATGGAGCAGGGCAATCACCACCGCTTCCACATCCAGTCCGGCATCCGAAGCCAGCAGGGCCACCCGGTAAGGGTGGATGATCACCGGCTCGCCGGATTTGCGTACCTGGCCGTGGTGGTGGTGTTCCGCATCCTTGAAGGCTTGTTCCAGCAGGTTGTACCGGGGGGTTTTGTCTTTGGGGTACCGTTTGAGGATGGTGCGCTTGATGCGCCGCAACTGGCCGGAAAATCGGTCTGGTCCGATGTCTGATTCCATATCGGTTTCCGGTTGAGGGGGAGGGTTGGAGGCGCACCAGCTCCTTCTTGGCTGATATTCCAATACAATACAATACCTTGGGCCGGGACTCAAGGGGGATATGGGATTTATTCTTTGCCGGGGGACCGGCCGGTGAGTTCCAGGCAGGATTCCACAATCCGGCGGGCGGAATCCCCCGGAAACAGGCTGTCAGAGCAGGCCTCCATCCGGTCCAGTTTTTCCGGGTGGTCCAGCAAATCCATCAGCCGGGCGGCCAGGGTTTGGCCGGTCAGCAGGTGTTGTTCCAGCACCACCCCGGCCCCGTGTTGTTCCACCCGGCGGCCGTTTTTAAGCTGGTGGTCCCCGCTGGTTCCCGGAATGGGGATCAGCACACTGGGCAGTCTGGCGGTGATCAATTCGGCCACCGCACTGGCCCCTGCCCGGCTGACGGCCACCCGGCTGGCGGCCAAAGCCCCCGCCATGTCCTCCAAAAAGGGGACCACCTGATGGGGGATGGTGCAACCTTGGTACCCTTGGGTCACCTGTTCCAACTGTTGGGGGCCTGCCTGATGCACCACCCGCACGGGGTGCCCCCAGCGGGCCAACAGGGGCAAAGCATCCATCATGGCCCGGTTGATGACCCTGGCCCCCTGACTGCCCCCCAGCACCAGCACCTGGGGGGGATGGGGGCGGGGGCGGGGGGTTTCCCGCAGGGCCAGAATATCCCGCCGCACCGGGTTGCCCACCACCTCCGCCCGGGGAAATATCCGCTCCAGCCCGGCCACCGGCACAAACGCCCGCCGCACCCAACGGCCCAGAATCCGGTTGGTCATGCCGGGGTAGGCGTTTTGTTCCTGCAACACCGTTACCCGGCCCAGAACCACCGCCGCCGCCAGCATGGGGCCGGAGGCGTACCCCCCCACCCCCACCACCAGATGGGGCCGAAACCGCAGCAACACCCATACACATTGTAAAAACGCCGCGGGCAGCAACAAGGCCACCTTCAACCGTTTCAGCCACGATACCCCGTACAGCCCTCTGACCGGCAAAAGGTGCAGCACAAACCCCTTTTGGGGAATCACCCGGGCCTCCAGCCCGTAGGAACTGCCCGCCCATTCCACCCGCACCCCGGCCACCCGGCGCTGAAACTCCTCGGCGATGGCCAGCCCCGGATACAAATGGCCGCCGGTCCCCCCGCCGGCAAACAACACCTTGAAAGGTCGGGGGGAGGTCATGGCGGACAGCCTGGGTTTGGGTGTGGTTTTTTGGGGAGGGAGAGCTGTCTGTCGGCAACCGGGTGGGAAGCCTTGCCCAGGGGTCAACATCCAGTGAGCGTCCCCCGTGATTTCGGTAAAAGTGTAGAGGATGGCCCCCGGATAGGCAACTGGCGATTTTTGTTTGTTGTGGGATGATCCGTGTTCACGGGGGAGCGGTGCTTGTTCCGGAGGAGCCGTGTTCAATTACCCGTGGAGCCGAACCCCCCCGCCCCCCGTCGGGTGTCATCCAGTTGGTCCGCCGGTTCCAGCCGGGATTGTTCCCGGCGGCGGACAATCATCTGGGCGATGCGCTGCCCCACCAGGG
>JAOUFO010000213.1 GCA_029858165.1 Deltaproteobacteria bacterium
CGTTCAAAACCCCGGCTGAGCACCCCCAGCCCAAAACGCAGAAAAAGCAACACCCCCGCCACCTGGGTTACTCCCAGCAGCCATAGGGGAAACCCGAACCCAAAAAAAAGTGAGCCGGAATACACCCCCTCCAACCCGACTTCCAGCAACAGCACAAATGCCATCAGCCCCCCCAGGGTGTACCACAGGTGATGGTGAAGAATGTGGGCCGCCTCATGGGCGGTAACGGCTTTGATTTCCTCCGGAGTCAGCGAATCCGCCAGCCGCCCCCCGAACAGCATGAACCGGAACCGGGGAAAGAACCCGATCACCCCGGCGGTGCTGTTAACCAGCAACCGTTCCGGCCAATCATACACCGCCAGCCGGTGCAACCCATTGGCGGCCAGTTCCTCTTGAATCACCCTTCCCGCGGCTTGGTTTTCCAGGGGTTTCAACCCCCAGGAAACCCGCACCAGGGGGGGGATCAGCAAGGTGAACACCCCCAGGGTAAAGGCCAGGTCCACCAGTTTCGGCCCCCAGGAAATTCCCGGTTCCTCCAAACCGCCGGGCGCCCACAACCCTTCCGATACCATGGAAACCCCCATCCCGGTAAACACCACCACCAGCATGGGCAGGCTGATGCGCATCACAGACCACAAAGCGGCGGGCCCTGCCTGCCAGCCGGACCGGGGAGAGCCTTGGGGCTGCCGGGGCAGAACGCTTAAGGAATCGCTGATCCACAGGTTCAGCACCAGAACCCCCCAGGCGGCATTGGCCCCGGCCTCAGTCAGCCCTCCCGCCAATCCGGGGCCGCCCGGCCCGGCAGACCCCCCCAGGGAAGCCAGCCACTGGGTACACCCGTGGGCCAGGGAGGCAGGCAGGTCCATGGCCGAGGCAACCCCCAGCCACAAAACCAGTTGGATCAACCGCGGGGCGGCAAGCCTGAAGGGGGATGCCCGGCGGGGGTCCTTTACGGGCCAGGCCCGGGCGGCCAACCCCAGGCAGGCCAGCAGGGCAAACTCCGCCATCAGCCAAGCCCCAGGGAGGACCTCCCCAGAGGGAACCGTCCGCACCAGACCGAACAACACCGCCACCCCTATGAAAATCGGTAAAAAGGGTAAAATCATCGGGCCGCCCCTGAAGCCAACGGTTGAAAACGAAAAAAATCATCCCAAATTTGGGGTTTAATACCCGTAGCCCAGCCCCACCAGCCCCCGGGTGTGGGAAATCACCGGCCCCGGACCGTAAAACAACGACCAGGACCCCTTGAAACTGATGGTCCAATGGCCCACGGGATGAAAACCCAGCCCGAACTGGATGGGGATGTAAGGCTCCAGCCGGGTTTGAAAATCCCGGTGATCGTTATACCGGATCAATCCGTCCATGAACCCCACCCCCAGACCGATCCGCACCACCGCCACCCGCCACGCCCATAGGTTGATCAACTGGCTGACCTGGAACTGCACCAGTTGGATTTTTTCTATGTTGGGGTCCCGGGGCGCCCAGGAGACTCTGGCCGCCTCAAAAGCGTTGGAAATATACACCCGGTCCTGGGGCCGGTGGGACAACACATATTGGAACCCGGTGTTCTCCACCACGGTGGCTCCCGGCTCCACCTGGGGACGCAGGGCCACCGGAACATCCAATTCTATTTGCCAATTGTCCCGCAGGGAATCCTTGCCCGAAAACCGGTTAAACATCCCGCCGGGGTCTGCCGCATCCCCCCCCACGGCGGGCGCCACCCCCCCCCAAAAAGCCGTCTGGCCGCAGGCGGGACCGGCCCAACACGCCCCCATCCATCCCGCCAGCAACCATATCAAATTCCGGGCTTTCAAAAGGGGATTCCAGGTGAAAGATGAATAGAAGTGTTTTTTGAAAAAACATTATTGCACATGGGGGCCGGTTTGAACATTCAGGGTTGAAATGTGATAGGCTGGGTTCAACAAGCAACCGGCACCCCCTTCCCCCTCTTCCCTGATGGGTTGGAAAGGATAAGGAGATGGAGAAAACGAGACCTCTGCATAACACCCGGTAATCTCTTGTTCTGATAAAAAAGCAGGGGATTGGGGGGTTTCGCCCCCCAATCCGTTCAACCCCCTTCTTTTTGGAAAGGGGGCAGGGGGATGGGAGAAAACGGGTTGTGCAGAGGCCTCAAAACAAATGTGTTACAGGTCTTGTTTAGACCATCGCTCAAGGACTGACCGACCCCATGCAGACCCAATGGCGGGTTTACCCCCAATGTGCCCGGGAACTATCCAACCCCATCCGCGAAGCCCTGACCCTTCACCCCCTGGTGGCCGATATTCTGGTCCGCCGGGGGGTCCACACCCCGGAAGCGGCCCAACGGTTTTTAAAACCCAGCCTGGAACACCTCCACGACCCCTTTTTGCTCAAGGACATGGCCCAGGCCGTGGCCCTGACCGCAGAGAAAATCGCCGGGGGGGAGAAAATTGTGGTCAGCGGCGATTATGACGTGGACGGCATCACATCCACCACCCTGCTGACGGAATTTCTGCAAGCCTGCGGGGCCGTTGTGGAGCCGTTTATCCCCAACCGTTTTGACCACGGCTACGGCCTTACCCGCCAATCGGTCCAGGCCCTGCTGGCACTTTCTCCAAAACTGGTGATCACCGTGGACAACGGCATCACCGCCCTGGAGGAGGTGGGCTGGCTGCAAAAAGAAGGGGTGCAGACCATCGTTACGGACCATCACATTCTGCGGGCGGAAGGGGTGCCCCCCGGACTGGTGATCAACCCCCTTCAGCCGGACTGCCCCTATCCGTTTAAAAAAATATCGGGGGTGGGGGTGGCCTTTAAGTTTATCACCGCCCTGCGCAAACACCTGCGGGACCTGGGCTGGTGGGCCGACCGGCCCGAACCCAACCTGAAGGACAGCCTGGACCTGGTGGCCATCGGCACCGTGGCCGATGTGGTGCCTTTGGTGGATGAAAACCGCACCCTGGTTTATTTTGGCCTGGAAGTGTTAAACCGCACCCGGCCCCGCCCCGGCCTGGAAGCCCTGCTTTCTCTGGGGCGGCAGTTCAACGGCTTTGGCGAACCCCCCGACACCATCACCCCCCGCACCATCGGCTTTCAGATAGCCCCCCGCATCAACGCCGCCGGACGCATGGCCGAAGGCGCCCTGGGGGTGGCCCTGCTGCTTTGCCGGGAGGAAGCCCAGGCCCTGGTCCTGGCCCAACGGCTGGAAGAGGAAAACAACAACCGCCGGACCAGGGGAGAAGAAATGTTTGCCGAAGCCCAACGGCTGGTGCAGGCCCAAAACCGCAAGGACCCCCAGGCCGGGCTGCCGGTGGTGGTGGTGGCCTCTGATTTGTTTCATGAGGGGATTGTGGGCATTACCGCCAGCCGTCTGGCCGACCATTACAACTGCCCGGCGTTTGTGCTTTCTGATAACGGCAAAGAATACAAAGGCTCCGCCAGGGCAATTCCCGGCTATCAGTTAACCCAGGCCCTGGCCCAGTGCCAGGATTTGCTGATTCAATGGGGGGGGCATGCCCTGGCCGCCGGGTTCACTCTGGAAAAATCCAGCCTGGAATCCTTCCGCCAAAGGGTGGGGGAGGCCTGTCTGGCCCAACAACAAACCGGCGCCGCCCAAACCCTGTTTTTGGAAGGCCGCCTGCAACCGGAGGATATATCCCCCCAACTGGTGGAACAAATCAACGCCCTGGGCCCCTTTGGCTATGACAACGACCCCCCCACCTTTCTGCTGGAACAATCCCACCTGCCGGAAAAAATCCAGGTGCTCAAAGAACGCCATCTGAAATGGGTGCTTTCCCGTCAGGTGGAAATGGTCGCCTGGAAGGCCGCCCCCACCTTTACCCCGTCACCGGCCAACCAGTACCGGGTGCGGCTGGGGTTCAACGATTATCGCGGCGTGCGCAAAATTCAACTGACCGTGGAGGATATTCACCAGCCGGGGAATGGGGGGGAGTAGGGGGGA
>JAOUFO010000010.1 GCA_029858165.1 Deltaproteobacteria bacterium
GATTGCGCATGATTTGCCCTGTTTGAAGGAATTTCATCTAAAAATATCAGGCCCGCCCCGGAATTGTCAAGAAAAACTTCCAGAAACCCCAAATTTCCGCCCCCCCAGGTATTCCGGCCTTTTGGTGTTCCAGCCCCCTGCAAACAGAAAAGAGGGCCACGAAAGGCCGACGGTTATTTCAACCGGTCTTTCATGGCCTGTCCGATGGCATCCGGGGTGGCGACCACCTGGATTCCGGCGGCTTCCAGGGCGGCCATTTTTTCTTTGGCCGTTCCGTGTCCCCCGGATATGATTGCCCCGGCATGACCCATGCGCCTTCCCGGCGGGGCGGTTTGCCCGGCGATAAAGCTTACAATCGGTTTGGTGACAAACTCCCGGGCAAAGGCGGCTGCGGTTTCCTCCGCGTCTCCGCCGATTTCCCCGATCATCACAATGCCCTCAGTGTCCGGGTCGTCCTGAAACCAGGCCAGACAATCCACAAAGTCGGTGCCATTGACCGGATCGCCGCCAATGCCGATGCAGGTGGTCTGGCCCAGCCCCGCCTCAGTCAGCTGCCACACGGCCTCATAGGTCAGGGTGCCGGAACGGGAGACCACCCCCACCCGTCCGGGGCGGTGAATGGCCCCCGGCATGATCCCGATTTTACACTGCCCCGGGGTGATGACACCGGGGCAGTTGGGGCCAATCAAAATGGCATCCATGGAATTGACATATTCCACCGCCCGCACCATATCCAGCACCGGGATCCCCTCGGTGATGGCCACAATCAACGGAATGCCCGCCTCGGCAGCCTCCATGATGGCATCCCCGGCAAACGGGGGGGGCACAAAAATCATGGCGGCGTTGGCCCCGGTGGCCAAAACCGCCTCTGAAACAAAATTAAACACCGGCACCCCTTCAAAGGTCTGCCCCCCCTTGCCCGGAGTGACCCCCGCCGCCACGTTGGTGCCATATTCACGGCACAACCGGGTGTGGAGTGAGCCTTGCGCACCGGTGATGCCCTGCACCAACAGCCGGGTGTCCTTGTTGATCAGAATCGCCATAATGGTCTCAGGAAGGGAAGTTGGGGGTCTTGGGGAAAGAATTACCGGGCGGCTTCCACCGCCTTGACGGCGGCGTCCCGCAGGCCGTCGGCCATGATCAGTTTGGCTCCCAGGCCGGATTGCTCAATCATCCGGTGGGCCTCCTCCGCATTGTTGCCTTGCAGCCGCACCACCACCGGGATGGACAACCCCACGGTTTTAAACGCCCCCACAATGCCCTGGGCCACAATATCGCAGCGCACAATCCCGCCAAAGATATTGACCAGGATGGCTTTGACATGGGGGTCCTTGGCAATAATGCGGAAGGCGGCCTCCACCCGTGCCTGGTCCGCGGTGCCCCCCACATCCAAAAAGTTGGCCGGGTCCCCCCCGTTGGTTTTGATGATATCCATGGTGCCCATGGCCAGCCCGGCCCCGTTTACCATACAGCCGATGTTTCCATCCAGCCGGATGTAATTCAGCCCGGCATCATTGGCCTCCACCTCCAGAGGCTCTTCTTCAGAAAGGTCCCGCATGGAGGCTTCCTCCCGGCGGCGAAACAGAGCGTTGTCATCCAACACCAGTTTGGCATCCAGGGCCACCACCCGGCCATCCCCGGTCAACACCAGGGGATTCACCTCCACCAGGGTGCAATCCACCCCGGTGAACACCCGGTACAAACCCATCAGCAGATCGGCGGCGGGGCGAACCAGCTTGGGGTTGGTTTGATCCACCCCCAGCCGGTAGGCCATCCGCACCGCCTGGAAAGGCAGCAACCCCACCGCCGGGTCCACCTCCTCCCGCAGGATTTTCTCAGGAGAATCGGCGGCCACCGTTTCTATATCCATCCCCCCTTCGGTGGAGGCCAGCATCACCACCGCCTGAATGGCCCGGTCCACCAAAAAAGAGACGTACAACTCCTTTTGAATATCCATCCCGGCTTCAATCAACACTTTCTGCACCTGTTTTCCCTGGGGGCCGGTCTGATGGGTGATGAGGTTCATCCCCAGAATGGCCTGGGCATTGGCCTTTAATGCCTCCATTCCCCTGGATACCCGGACTCCCCCGCCCTTGCCCCGTCCTCCGGCGTGGATCTGGGCCTTGACCACCCAGGTATCCCCCCCCAGCCCGCGGGCGGATTCCAAGGCCTCATCCACCGTAGAGGCCACCCTGCCGGGAGGCACTGCCACCCCAAAACGGGCAAAAATCTGTTTGGCCTGGTATTCGTGAAGCTTCATGGGGACCCCGGCATACGGGTTGGGAGTGTGGTTCAGGCGGCGGGCCTGGACGATTGGCAAAGCTTGTTCTGTGGGCCAGACTATCGGGATTCACCGATGAAATCAACCTTCCTCCCTGGGCAGCCTCAAGGGGTTTAAACGCGGATGAAAACGGGAAGGGCATTGACTTTCCTGTTGAGACCGTGTTAAAAATCCATTCATGTGTCAAATAGGAACCATTGAAAGGATGCCCCCCGGGTGAACGACCCAGAAGAAGACAGTTGCAACAACCCCCATCCCTTTGACTCCTCCGGCAGGAACCCTGTGTTCCATGATTCCGGAAATCCCCATGATTCCGCGTTTCGGTTTGGCCGGTCCGGCACCCCCATTCGGAATGGTTCCCGCGGGGTCACCTCCCGCGTTTTCCAACAGTGGATCCCTTCATTGCTTATTCTGTCCCATTCGTTGAAATTACAAGGCTCTACCGTCACTCCAACATAAAAAACCCCCTGTTTTTTCAATCCGCTGATTCAAGCCAGGCCAGGATTTCCCTGAAAGCCTGGACAAGACCGGATATTTTTCAACAAACCGTAAGGAGCGGCACAGCAAGTGGATATACCCCTTTGGGAATTAGCAGGCATATTGATTTCGTTTCTGTTTTCAGCATTTTTTTCCGGTGCGGAAACCGCCCTCACTTCGCTTTCTGACCACAAAACCCAGCAGTTGATTGAAACCATGGGCCCCTGGGGGCGGCGCCTCACCCTGTGGCAGAAGCATCCCACCCGGGTGATTACCACCATCCTGTTGGGAAACAACCTGTCCAACATCACCGCCAGCGTGCTGACCGCGGATATCGCCTCCCGGTTTTTTGAGGCCAACTCCATCCCCATCGCCATCGGGGTGACCACCTTTTTGTTGCTGTTCATCGGAGAAATCACCCCCAAGGCCCTTTCCAGGGCCTATGCAGAAACCCTGGCCATTCCCTTTATTCTGCTGCTGCATCTGTTTTATTACCCGTTTTATCCGGTGATCTGGCTGATGACCCGGTTGATTCGCAACCTGGTCCATCTGGCCGGAGGCAAACTGGACCGCCAGACCCAGGTGACCGAGGAGGACCTGTTTTATATGCTGCGGCAGGGGGCCATATCCGGCTCCATCAACAAAGAGCAGGAAAACCTGCTGAGTTCGGTGATGGATTTTTCTGAAACCATTGCCCGGGAGATTATGAAACCCCGCACCGAAATGGTGGCCCTTTCTTTGGAAAGCCCCTATGAAAAAGTAGTGGAACTGGTACGGGAATCGGGTCTTTCCCGCATCCCGATTTATGATGGGTCCGTGGACAACATCGTGGGGATTTTCTACTCCAAATTTTTAATCACCCCCCCCAACGAAGAGGAAAAAAAGGATTATCTGGCCAAACGGATGCGCCCCCCCGTTTTTGTCCCCGAATCCAAAAAAATCAATGAGATTCTCAAACTGTTCCAGGAGGAGCGGATCCATATGGCCATTGTGGTCAATGAATTCGGCGGAACCGAAGGGCTGATGACCCTGGAGGATGTGATTGAAGAGATTCTGGGGGAAATCCAGGATGAGTTTGATCTGGACGAAGCCGAAAAACTGGTGAAAACCGGCGACGGAACCTGGGTGGCGGATGCCAGAGTGGACCTTGTCACCCTGGAGGAAACCCTGGGGGTATGGTTCCCCGAAGAACGGGGATATGACACCCTGGGCGGCTTTCTGATGGAAATCGCCGGGGATGTGCCCGAACCCGGCTGGCAGCACACCCTGGCCGGGCAGACCTTTCAGGTAACCAAGTCGGACCAGAAAAAAGTGATTGAGGTGCGCATCATCCCCAGCGAAAACTCACGGGAATCCGCCTCAGAAAAAACCGGGTGATTCCTCCGTTTTTCCCTCCTTCAACCCTTTTTCCGGCAGGGAAATGGGTTGATTTTCAGCCATAAAATGAATTACTATAAGCTTTTATGTCTTAAATTGTTGTTTTTCCTTATACTCTTATCCATGGGAGACCGTTGACCCGGCCATCTTCAAAGCCTGCTGATCTGCCACCGGATATGTTCACCCGGATGATGGACAACGCCACCGACACCCTGTTGGTGGCCGATTCCACATTGCGTTGCCTTGCCGCCAGCAAAAGCATCTCCCGGATGTTGGGGTATAGCCCGGAAGAGTTTTTGAAAATGGATATTTCCACCCGGATTCACCCGGAGGATATGTTGCACCAGCCGGTGGAAATGGCTGAAACCCGCCCCGGAAAAGCCTGCTCCACCGAAAGACGGCTGCAAAAAAAAGACGGCACCTATGTGGAAACCGAAATCCATTGCTCTCCCCTGGGGGTGGACGGGCTGCTGTTTATGTTCATCCGGGAAATCACCCGGCGCAAGGCTGAAGGGGCCGAGCTGGCCCGGGTAACCCGCGCCCTGAAAGCCTTGAGTGAATCCAACAAGGCGGTGGCCCGAATCCATCACGAGCGGGACCTGATGGAGGAAATCTGCCGGATTGTGGTGGAGGTGGGGGGATACCGGCTGGCATGGGCCGGATTGGTGCTCTACGATGAAAACAAAACCATCCAGCCCATGGCCCAATGCGGCTATGAAGACGGTTACCTGGAAACCATCAACCTGACCTGGGCCGATACAGAACGCGGCCGGGGGCCTACCGGGCGGGCGGTGCGCACCAAAAAATACGTTCTGGCCCAAAATGTGTTTACCGACCCGGATTTTGAACCCTGGCGCCAACAGGCCATCCGCCGGGGATACGGGTCCGCGGTGTCCATCCCCCTGACGGTGGACAACCGGCCATTGGGGACGCTCAACATATACGCCGGACCGGTGGATGCCTTTTCTCAGGAGGAATTAAACCTGTTGCAGGAGCTTTCCGACAACCTGTCCCTGGGGTTGCACGCCTTGCGGCTGGACGAAGAACACAGAAACACGGAAATGCAGATTTTACGGGTTCAAAAAATGGAGGCCCTGGGTAACCTGACCCAAAGTCTGGCCCATTATTTTAACAACGGGCTGACCATCATTTTGGGAAATCTGGAATTGTTGACCGACCGGTTGACCGACGAAAAGCTGAAACGGCTGGCCCAGGCCGCTCACAATTCCGCTCTCAAATCGGCCAGTCTTACCAAACAACTGTTGGATTTTTCCCGCCGTTCCATAGAAAAACCCAAATCCATTAAATTGAATTCGCTGATTGAGGATATGATCCCGCTGCTGACCCCCAGCCTGGATGGCATCACCCTGACCACAGAGTTGGCTCCTGATTTGTGGCCCACCCTGTTGGACCCCCTGGCGGCGGAAAACATGTTGATTCATCTGATCACCAACGCCAGGGATGTCCAGCCCCAAGGGGGGGGCATCCGGGTGTCCACCGCCAACCGCGCCCAGACCTCCGGCAACAACGCGGGCCCTTTAAAGGCTGGCGATTATGTGGTGGTGGAGGTGGCGGATGACGGGCCGGGCATGGACACTGAAGTGCTGGCCCATTGTTTTGATCCGTTTTTCACCACCAAGGGAGTTGCAGGAACAGGGATGGGCCTGAGCATGGTGTACGGACTGGCCCAACAGGCGGGAGGGTTGGCGGAGGCAGACAGTTCGCCGGGCAACGGAACCCGTATCAAAATTTGGTTTCCCCGGTTATTGGGATAGAGGCCTATTTGGTTTGCCCCCGGTCCCTGGGGGGGTTATCATGTGAACAGAATTGGGACCCGCTTGTTCCCCTTTTCCTCCCACTTTATCCCTGGGAGAAAAAAACACCCCATTCACCGGAACCCATCACCGGCTACAACAAAACAGGAACCCCATGACCCTCCCCACAGAATCCGCCAAGCCATCCCGATTCGGCTTCCGAATAGCCGATGACAGCCCCCGGGCCGTGGAAGAACAAACCCGCATTGTGGAACACCTGCTGACCACCGAAATCAACCCGATGGTGGCGGGCCATGGGGGGCGATTCACCCTGGTAAAGGTGGAAAACAACAACGTGTATGTCACTCTGGGGGGGGGATGCCAGGGATGCGGCATGGCCGATGTGACCCTGAAGCAGGGATTTGAAACCCGCCTGCGCCAATTGTTGCCCGAAATGGACCAACTGGTGGATGTCACCGACCATCAGTCCGGGTCAAATCCCTTTTACCCGTAATTTTCCAACACCTCCGCACTCTTTCCCCACCCTTTTTCCCCTTTATGGGTTCCCCAACCACCAGCACCGCCGCGGGCCTTTCGGCCCTTTGGGGCGGGAAGAACGGTTGCGCCCATCCATCCGGATTTGTTTAATGGATTGTTTCCCGTGCCGACTGCGGATAATATGGAATGGTTCGTTTTCCTTTCATGGTAGGAGGTTGCGACCTTTTAAAAAGGTGATCTGTGAGCCGATCGGGAGTGAACAAAAAAAAGGGGTGGGCAACCGGTTTGGGGGTGGGACTGGTGGTTTGGGCCTCCCTGGCCTGCGGCAGGGACCCATCCCCGGTAATGACCCTGCGGGGAGAGGCCCAACCCCAGGGGTTTACCGGCGGGGTGGCTTATCTGGTGGATGAGGGAGAAAATGTAACCATCACCCAGGCATCCTCCAAGGCCATGGAGGATCGGTTTATCCCCTTTGATGGTTCTGCCCCCAACTTTGGGGCCAACGACAAGCCCTATTGGCTCCGCCTGCGTCTGGACAACCAAACCCCCCAGGGGGAATGGTGGCTTTTGGTGGGGTTTCCCCAACTGGGCCATGTCAACCTGTTTTCCCCTGACGGGCAGGGGGGGTGGAAGGTCATCCGCTCCGGGAACCAGCATCCCATGAAGGACCGGCCCATCCAGACCCGCCACATTCTGTTTCCCCTTGCGTTGAATGTCCCCGGCACCTATTACCTGTGGGTGCAAAGCCAAACCCCCCTGCTGATCCCCCTGAAACTGTACCCAGGAAAGTCCTACCAGACCATCATCCAACAGGAGGCACTAACCTACGGCATATTTGCCGGGTTTATCCTGGTGGTGGGGTTGTATTCCCTGATGGTCTTTTTTGTGGTGCGGGCCAGGGTGCTTTTGTATTACGGGGGATATGTGTTGGCCAACGGTTTGTTTTACCTGTCCGGGGAGGGTGTCTTGTATGAGGTTTTGTGGTCGGATTCCCCCCAATGGAATAACCATTTTATGTTTTTTGTGGGATATTCCGCCCTTGTTTTGTTTTTGTTGTTCGCTTACCGCTTGTTGGATATTCCCAACAACCTGCCCCGTTGGGGTCGGGTGTATCAAGGGTATGTGGCGGTGGGGGGTGTGTTGGCGGTCCTGTCTTTGGTGTTGAACCCTTATCTGTTAACCGTGTTGGCTTTGATTTACGCCCCACCGGTTTTTGTTCTTAATTTTCTGGCCGGGGTAAAAAGTATCAAAAACGGGCTTACCACCGCCCCGATGTTTGTAACAGCCATCGCGTTGTATGTGGCCGGGTCCCTGGTGATGACCATAACCTTCGCCGGGCTGGCCCCTGTCAACTTTTTCACCATCCACCTGCCCGAAGTGGGGGCCATTTTAGAAATTCTGCTGTTGGCGGCGGCCGTGGGGATCTATTTCAATCAGGTTCGCAAGGGGCGGGAGGACGCCATCAAACTGGCCGCCGTGAACATCCGGGAATCTATCCTCACCAAAAGGGAAAACCAGGTGCTTCAGGATGAAATCACCCGCCGGGAGGCGGCAGAGGCCAACATGAAGGAGGCGGTGCATCAGGCCCAACATGCCCGTGAGACAGCGGAGGCCGCCACGGCCTTAAAGGACAAGTTTGTTTCCCTGGTGGCCCATGATGTGCGGGCGCCCCTTTCCAACATTTTGGGGGTGATGAGCTTTTTGGGGCGGGACCCGGATTTTCCTTTAAGCCCGGATGAAAAGGACATCATCACCCTGGTAAACAAACAAAGTGACTATTGCCTGAAAATGGTGGAAGGACTGCTAAATCTGGAACAGCTTCAAAAAGGGGCCATCACCCCCAAAATGCAATACTTCCAGGCCAAAGAAATGGTGCGGCAGGTGTTTTTTTTAAAAACACAGTCGGATGAAAAACAGGTGACATTGGAAAACCGGGTGCCGGAAGGGCTGATTTTGTACGGGGACCGGAAATTGCTGGCCCAGGTGATGCAAAACCTGATCAACAATGCCATCAAGTTCACCCCGGCGGGAGGCTCCGTGCGGGTGGCCGCCTCGGAAAAACAAACCGACTGCCTGACCGTGACCGATACCGGGGTGGGGATAAATCCGGAATCTTTGCCCAACCTGTTCCGCCAGGAGATAAGAACCACCACCCAGGGCACTGCCGGGGAGGTCGGTTTCGGCCTGGGGCTGCCCATCAGTTGGGAAATCATGCAGGCCATGGGGGGCCAACTGTGGGCGGAATCCTCCCAAAGGCCGGGGAAATCCGGCACCACCTTTTGTGTCCAACTTCCTCCATTGCCGGATGACAAAGGAGCCGTGACAGACTTGGCGGATAAACCAACCTAAGGGGCGTTGCCCCAAACCCCACAAGGGAGCATGAATCCCTGTCCAGCACCAGCACAGCCTTGCGTTGTGTCGCCTGGCGGCTCCAAACGCCCCAGGCTGGCTGGTGCCTTTCTTTTTGGGGTTCCTGTCCAGCACCAGCACAGCCCTGCGTTGTGTCGCCTGGCGGATCCAAACGCCCCAGGCTGGCTGGTGCCTTTCTCTTTTGGAAAAAAATGCGATATTTACTGATTCTGAGCTTTTTGATCTGTTTTGCGGGGGGGGTAGCCCTGGGGGGGCAGACCTTGGTGCTGACCCCCCAGGGCGTATCCTATCCCCTGGGGCTGATGGTGGACACCCTGGAAGACCCCCAGGGGAAGCTGACGGTGGAACAGGTTGCATCCCCCCAAAATGGCGGACGGTTTACAGCAAACGGCAAGCCCAATCTTTCTTTGGGGATGACCACCTCTGCCTATTGGCTGCGGATGCGAATTTCCAACATGGCTGAAACTGAAGGATGGTTGCTGGAAATCGCCTACCCGCAGTTGGAATGGGCCACCCTTTACGCAAAAAAAACCGATGGGGAGTTTAAATCCTATGAGGCGGGGAATCTGACCCCCCCTGACCAAAAGGCTTATCCCCACCGCAACCCGGTGTTCCCCTTGTGGGTGGGCAAAGGGGAATCCCGTGATTATTACCTGAGGGTCCAATCCGGTTCGGGGTTGACCCTGCCCCTGACGTTGTACGACCCGGACGAGTTTGTACACAAGGACCTGGTGGAAACTTTTTTTTCCGGGGCATGTTACGGGTTGCTTTTGATCATGGCCCTCTACAACCTGTTTTTGTTTGCCTCCATCCGGGATTGGAATTACCTGTGGTACAGTTTGTTTGTGGTGGCGTTTACCCTGTTGTTGATGGTGGGCAGCGGTTGGGGGTTGGTGTTTTTCTGGCCCCGGCAGGTGGTGTTTAACAACAATCTGGCAGGAATGCTGGCCTTTGCGGCTTTTCCTTTGGGATTGTGGTTTGTCCGCCAGTTTTTAAACACCGCAATGCGCACCCCGCGGCTGGACCTTGTTTTGCTGGCTTTGATGGGGCTGATGGCATCCGGGATGGCGTTGAGGTGGCTGGTGCCCCCTATTGCCTCCACCATCGGGTTGTACCTGATGACTCCTTTGTTGTTCATCATGGCGTTTGCCGCATCCCTGACGGTGGTTCGGCGGGGGTACCCCCCGGCGGCCCATATTTCCCTGGGATGGTTGTTTTTAATGGCGGGGGGAATCAGTTATGCCTTGGTGCGGTTCGGCTTGCTGCCGGGCAACCTGTTTACCCTGTACGGAATGCAGATGGGAGCCGTGGCGGATGTGGCTTTGTTTTCTCTGGCCTTGGGCAGTCGCTACAATATCATCCGGCAGGAAAAAGAACAGGCCCAAACCCTGGCCCGGGCCAATCTGCTGGAAAACGTTTTGCTCAAAAAGGAAATCACCCGGCGGGAAAAAGCGGAAGCCCAATTGTTGAAGGCCAAGGACCAGGCCGAACAGGCCACCCGGCTGAAGGACAAGTTTGTCTCCCTGGTGGCCCATGACGCCCGTGCGCCGGTGGCAGCCATCATGGTGATGGCCCAAGCCATGGAGGAGGACAACGATCCGGCACCCGCCCCGGTTCATCGGGAATTGGCCGAATCCATCCGCAAACGGGGAGGCCAGTTTATCCGCATGATGGAGGAATTGCTGAACCTGAACCGGCTGCAAACCGGAAAAATCGTCCCAAAAATGGAACCGTTCAACGGGTGGGAGGTGGTAGATGAGGTATTTCTGCTAAAACATTTGGCCCAGGCCAAGGCCATTAAGCTGATCAACGACGTGGCTGAATCCACTCAAATGACCGGAGACCGCCAGTTGATTTTTGAGGTGATTCAAAATCTGGTTTCCAACGCCGTCAAGTTCACCCCCCGCGGGGGAGAAATCCGGGTATCGGCCCCCACCGGCCCTGTGTTCACCCTGACAGTTCAGGATACCGGGCAGGGCGTTCCGGCAGAATACTTACCGTATCTGTTTAACCCGGAGGAAAAAACATCCTCACCCGGAACAGAAGGGGAAAGGGGAACCGGATTGGGGCTGCCCCTGTGCCATGAAATCATGACAGCCCACGGGGGGAACCTCTGGGTGGAATCCATCCCAGGCAAAGGCTCTGTATTTTTTGCCCAGTGGCCCAAAACAAACCGGGAAACCCCACCCCCGGGAAGCCGCACCCCCCAAAAGGGCGGTGGGAGGAAAAAAGGCGGAACACCGGGGGAAACCGGCAGGATTCCGCCACCCCGCCGGAGGAAAAAATAACCCCCCTGGGCCCCGCCCCCCAGGCCATCCAACCTCCCTTTTCAAAATCCATCCAAAGAGCAAACCATGGCATATATCCCATCCACAGGTGAATGGCTTCCCCCGGTGGGGCTGGGGACCTGGCAGGTGTTTGACCATTCCCCCCAGGACCCTGAATGGCCCCGCCTGAGGCAGGTGATAGACCTGTTTGCAAAGGCCGGAGGACGGCTGGTGGATTCATCCCCCATGTATGGCCGGGCAGAGGCAGCCGTAGGGTTGTTGACCGCAGAAACCCCACATCCCCAAAAGGACGCCGGATGGTTTCGGGCCACCAAGGTTTGGACCACGGGCCGCAAGGCGGGCCAGCACCAAATGGAGGAGGGCATTCAACAAATGGGGCCGGTGGACCTGATTCAGGTTCACAACCTGTTGGATTGGGATTCACATTGGGAAACTCTGATGCACTGGAAGGAAATCGGCAAAATCCGCTACACCGGATTCACCCATTATCTGCCGGGGGTGTTTCCTCAAATGGAACAGTTGATGGAACGATTGAGGCCGGATTTTATTCAAATCCCGTATTCCATGGGAGAACGAGAGGCCGAATACCGCATCCTGCCCCTGGCGGCAGACCTCGGCATCGGGGTGATCATCAACCGCCCGTTTGCCGAAGGGGGATTGTTCAACATTGTGGGGGGCAAACCCCTGCCCGGCGTGGCCGCGGATGTGGGAGCCAAAACCTGGGGCCAGTTTTTTTTGACATATCTGCTTTCCCATCCGGCGGTTACGACGGCCATTCCCGCTACGGGCAAACCGGAACACCTGGCCGATAATCTGGATGCGGCCCGACAATTCACCCCCGGAGCACCCCTGCCGGACCCAAGGCTGAGAGAGAAAATGGCCCAGGCCTTTGACCGCCTGTAATCCAACGGCTCACCGGGATGGAAGCCGGGCAAACACCCACACCAGTTGGCCCCAGGCCACAATCCAGGCCAAACCGCCAAAGGGGGTGGCCATGCCCAGCCAGGTCCAACCGGTCACCGCCATCACATACAGACTGCCGGAAAACAGAACCATGCCCCCAGCAAACAACCCGGCAACAACCCCCAAACCTTTGGCGGCCTGCCCTTCCGCGGGGAACCGGTCCATCCAGGCCGACGTTCCCAATAAGGCAAGTGTATGAAACATGTGGTAGCGGTTGCCGGTTTCAAAGGCCGACATCATCGGAGCGGAAAGAACCGCCTTTAGCCCATGGGCTCCAAAAGCCCCCAACCCCACCGCCAAACCACCGGATACGCCGGAAATCATCACCCAAATCCTTGCCATTTGTTGCCTCCTTAAAGTAACTTTGCGAAAGAAATAAGTTTTTACAGAATGATCCAATATTCCGGCCCATGGCAGCCGGGGATTGAGTATCTGTTGTTGGAACCTTTATTATAGTGGAAACCAATGGCCGAACATAAGGATAACATATCCACCGCCAAGGCAAGCCTGGAACTGGTGGTGATGGAAAATGAAAGCCTGCTGAGCCATTTCAGCAACCTTCTAAAAGAACTGGAGGATATGGAGGCCCTCCCCCCGGAGGAAAAAAGAAAAAAATTCAGGGAATTGGAATCCCAGGGGGCCTTTAAATTCCAGGGGGTGGATATCCGCCGGTTTCAGGTAAGCACCAACAAACCCCTCCCTTCCAAAGAGTTTTTGCGCAGAACTCAAAGGCGTCTGCAAAACACCACCAGCCTTATCAATGATTTCCAAAGCCGGGGGGAGTTTGCAGAGGGAGAACAACTGAAAATAGAAATTGAGATGATCACCAGCGCTTTGGTGGATGACACCAACCCGGCGGAGGTACGGGCTTTCAAAACCAAGGTAGAGGACATCCGGGATTCAGAGTTGTTTAAAACCTATCAGATCACCAAAAAGAAATTTATCTTGCAGGACCCGGATGTACGCACCGATGTGGAAATGGTATCGGTCAAGGAATCGGTGGAGGACAGCCAGCAGGCCATTCAGGACCGGGGATCGGATTTGAAGGAAATCCAGGATAAAATGGATGCCGGGGAACTTTCCGCCGATGAGGTGATGACCGAACTGGCCAACCTGTCCAAAAGCTCCGAAGGATCCTCCTGAAGCGGATTCCAATGGCCCTGCCCCCAGCACTTGCATTCAACCCCTGATGAACCGTTGCATTGGCCCGGATGGATTGGTATGATGGCTTCAGCCTTCAATCATATCAATTCCCTAAGGCCATGCCTGGGAGATATGCCAGGGATACGGGTCCCGGGTTCATCACCAGACAGACTGACCACCGGCAATCACGGGGGCCTGAAATTTCCCTGAAGGCCACCCCAGGGGGGGAATCCCGGTGTTCCAAAGCCGCGTTTCGCAACAGGAATGGCATACAATTTCGCAATCAATCAAAGGCATTCAGCCGTCATCGGAGAATATCCCAGTGAACAAGTCCCAACTTATAGATAAACTGGCTGTGATGACTCATCAAACCAACAAGGTGTCTGAAGGCGCGGTGAACATCCTGTTTGACAACATCAAAGGGGCACTGACGGCCGGAGACAAAGTGGAAATCCGGGGGTTTGGAAGCTTTTTGCTGAAACATTACGGAGCCTACACCGGGCGCAATCCAAAAACCGGCGAGCAGGTAATGGTGCCGGAAAAAAATCTGCCATTCTTTCGGTCCGGCAAGGATTTGCGCAAAAAAGTGGATAAAAAAAGCAAGTAACGCCCCACCCCGTTCAGGGATTCCTCCATGGCCGCAAAAGGGGATCGCGGGCGGGCAGGCCTTCCCGCAGATGCTTCCCACCCTGTGTGGGTGGAGGCCAATTTTGACACCCTTGCGGGGCCGACCCACCACTTCGGCGGGTTATCTCCAGGCAATCTCCTCTCCCAATCCCACCAAGGCCGGGAATCATCCCCCCGGCAGGCTGCCCTCCAGGGTTTGGCCAAATGCAAGCTGCTGGCGGACCTGGGGATCCCCCAAGCGGTTCTGCCCCCGGCCCCCCGTCCCGATTTTTCCCTGTTGGAATCTGCCGGGTTTGTAGGTCCGGGTGCATTGGCTGAGGCGGCGGCCCAGGCCCCCCTGCTGCTACGGCAAGCCACAAGTTCCGCCTCCATGTGGACCGCCAATATGGCCACCGTCATCCCCTCGGCAGAAAGCCATGACGGTCTTCTCCATCTGGTTCCCGCCAACCTGAACACCATGTTGCACCGGTCGGGAGAATGGCGCTTTTCCTGGCCCCTGCTGGCGCGCCTGTTCGCCAACCAGACCCATTTTGCGGTACATCCTCCCCTGCCCTCTCACCCGGCCTTTGCCGATGAGGGGGATGCCAACCACATCCGGCTGATCCCCGCGGATGATCGGCGGGAAGCCGCAGGGGAAGGGTTGCATCTGTTTGTGGTTGGGTTTTCCCCGGGGGGAGAGACCATCTGCCCTCCCCGATTTGGGGGGTTTCCTGCCCGCCAAAGCCGGGAGACCGCCTTAAGGATGGCCCGTCTGTGCAAAAACCGGGATCGGGTGGTGCTGATCGGCCAACACCCCAAAGCCATTGCCGGGGGGGTGTTTCACAATGATGTGGCGGCCATGAGCCACCAAAACAGGCTTTGTGTTCATCAAAGGGCTTGGTCCCGCCAGGGGCAGGTGCTGGCCCGCATTCAACGGTTGGGAAAAAATTGGCTGGAAGTTCGGGAGGTGACGGATGAAGAACTTGCTTTGGGGGATGCCGTAAAAACCTATCTGTTCAACAGTCAGGTGGTTTCCCCCCCTGGTCAAAATACCCATGTGATAATGGCCCCCCTTGAATGCTCAAGACATCCCAAAGCCGTGCGGCTACTGGACCGGCTGGTAGAGGAAGGGTGGGCGGGGCGGGGGGAATATTTGGACCTCACTGAATCCATGGGAAACGGAGGCGGGCCTGCCTGTTTGCGGTTGAGAGTCCCCATGAACAACACGGAGCGGCAGGCAGTGGCAGGGCGCATCTGGCTGGACGATGATTTATACCGGGACCTCACCGAATGGGTCTCCCGTCACTACCGGGAGCGGCTGACCCTGGACGACTTGGCGGACCCGTCCCTGGCATTGGAAGCCCAACAAGCCCTGGACCAACTGACCCGGCTTCTAAGGCTGGGAAACATCTACCCCTTCCAACAATAAACCAAGCCTTCCTTTTTTGGCCTTTCTTTTTGGGGCGTTGCCCCAAACCCCACAAGGGAGCGCCCTGTCCAGCACCAGCACAGCCCCGCGTTGTGTCGCCTACCGGCTCCAAACGCCGTTGGCTGGCTGGTGCCTTTCTTTTTGGGTTCCCTTGACCCTGTTCAGGTCTTCTGCAATGGCCCGTAAATGGGGGGCGCGGGGGGGCATACTCCCCCGCATGTTTTTTGCTTTTGCGTCCTGTCCGGCACCGCAAAACAGCCCTCTCCCCCCGCGCTTCGCGCGCCCCCCTCCCCACACAGGGATGGGGGCAACAACCTTCTACATTTCAATGGATTCAACAAACTGCAAACCCGAAAAACCACAAGCCGAATGGATGAGACTCTCCTCAACCAGCACACCCCGCCCCTCCCTGTGTGCGGAGGAGCAGGTCGCAGAATGAGACCGGGGAGAGGGGCGGTTTTGGCCGCTTTTGGCCCGGCTTCCGCCGCCTTTCTTTTTTGGCTACTTTAAATCTTTCAAAGCGGCGATGATGGCGGCCCGTTTGGCCCCATCGGCCACTTTATACACCATTTTGGATTGGGAACTCACTTTTTTAGAGTCCAACAGCCATTGATCCATGGTTTTATCGTCCCAAACGGCAACGGTGATTCCTGCGCCAACCGGTTTGGCACCCATGATCCCAAACAGAGGAGGCCCCATCACGCTTTTTTTGGTGGCAGAAATATCGTGACAGCTTTTGCAGGCAGATAAGGGAGAACTGGCCATCACCGGCCCGGCCATCCACAATCCGGCGGCCATCACAACCAACACCATCATCATCCGTTTCATATAAGAATCTCCTTGGTTTGTGTTTGATTGTTCAGGACTAACAAGTTGCCCTTGACACCAAAATACGCTTTCTTCAATGCCCCCAAAAGGGGGGCGCGGGGGGGCAGGCACCCCCGCAAGTTTTTTGCTTTTGGCCCGGCTTCCGCCGCCTTTCTTTTGCGTCCTGTCTAGCGGTTCACCACCGCCACGGGCCTTCTGGCCCGCTTGGGGCGGGGTTCACCGCCTTTCTTTTTTGGGCTGTCCGGCAACCAGCACCGCCTTGCATTGTGTCGCCTGTCGGCTCCAAAGGCCGCTGG
>JAOUFO010000214.1 GCA_029858165.1 Deltaproteobacteria bacterium
GCCGGAGAATACAGTTTTTACACACCAAAAGACAAGAGCCACTGAAAAGAAGGCCAACCTGCCCCTGATATGCCAAACTAAATCCACCAACCAATAACAAGGATTATCCGATGGGAAAAAAATACGGCCAACATTTTTTGCGCAGCCCCCAGATTCTGAACGCCATTGTGGCGGGTGCCGGACTGGCCCCCCTTGAGGCGGTGCTGGAAATAGGGCCGGGAGGGGGGGCCTTAACCGAAAGGTTGTTGGAGGGGGGGGGCTATGTCCATGCGGTGGAAATTGACCCCCATTGGTGCGCCCAACTGCGGGAGGGACTGGGAGAAAATCCCCGGTTCCGGCTGACAGAAGGGGATATCCGCAAACTGGATTTAAGCCCCTGCGGGTTGTTCGGGGCGGTAGCCTGGGGGGATGATTCGGGGATGGCCGGGCGGGATGGGGCGGCCCCCTATGTGGTGGTGGCCAACCTGCCGTATTATCTGACCACCGAACTGTTGTTTCGTCTGGCCCGCCATCGGGGGGTGTTTTCCCGTCTGGTGCTGATGGTGCAAAAAGAGGTGGCCCTGCGGATGGCTGCCGGTCCCGACGGGGGCAAGACTTACGGCTCGTTAAGCATTGCCGCACAGCACGCGTTTCAGGTGGAATTTCTGTTTGGGGTTCCCCCGGGGGCCTTCAGTCCCCCCCCCAAGGTGGAATCCGCCGTGGTTCGGCTGAAGCCCCGCCCCCCCGCCATGGATGGCCCGGACGAAGCCCGCTTTTTTGACCATGTAAAAAGGCTGTTTACCAAACGGCGCAAAGTGCTGCTGACCACCCTGAAAGGAATGTATCCTGAAGTTCCCGCAGGGGGGTGGGCGGAGTTGGAAACCCGGCTGGCCAAAAAGCGGCCGGAAGAACTGACCCCCGAGGCCCATGAGGAGATATTCCGGCTGATCACCGGTCTGGCCCCACCCCCAGGCTGACCCGCCGGGGGCACCCGCATTGGAATCCGCCCCGGCAGCGCATGGCACAGGATGGCCTGACGGGTTATTCCAACCCGGAAACCCCCTGCCCCCCGGTTGTTTGGGCCAGGGTTTCCACCGCCCCCCCCAGATAATCGCGGGCGGAGGCCTCCCGGATCATTTCGGCAAAACCCAGATGAGCCTTTACCTTGCTTATCAATTCACCGGGGTCTCGCAGGTCTTGTTTTAAAAAATACCCCAACACCCCGGGCAGCCTGCGGGCTTTATCCATCAGATGGTGATCGTCCCGGTCCGTCAAAAACACAATGGGAAACGGCTTGCCCAAAATGTAGAATATCTGGCTCATGGTCAACCCGTTGATTTCCGGCATTTCCACATCGGAGATAATCAGGTCCGGGCGAACCAGCAACGCCTTTTTAATCCCCTCCAGGCCGTTGGGCACGGAAAACAGGGCAAACTCCCCCGTGGCATCCAGTGCCTTCAGTTCCACCTTGCGCATGGTGGTGGAATCCTCCACGATCAGCAGCTTCTTCTTGCCTGATAAACTCAACAAATCACCCCATTCATGCTGCCGAAAATCCGCCAGATAATCCGGGGCCGGATCCGGGGGAAATATCCCCGTTTCCAATAGCTTCGGCAGCTTAAGGGAAATTTCCTGGGGGGAAACCCACCCGATGGTGGCGGGAAACCGCTCTGCCCGGCGGCCGGATTCGGCATCCTGGGTCAAAAACACCAGGGGGGTGTGAATGGCCAAAATTTGGAGCAGCCGGGCAATGTTGAACCCGCTTAAATGAGGGGTATCCACTTGAAGAAACACCACATCCGGCTGATGGCGGATAATCAACCGAACCCCTTCAATGCCATTTTCCGCCAGCAGAATGCGGTAATCAAAGGTCCGCAACACCTCCAGCAGTTCCCGGCTGGGGGCCAGCACCACCGCATGGGGCTGCTTGTTCATGGGTGGTTCTCCTTAAAACATGATCAGCTAAAGAAAATAAGGAAAGGCGGTGAAGCCTGCCCCCAGCCGCCCCAATCCAACCCAAGGGCCGGAAGGCCCTAGGGTGTGCCAAAGCCGCTGGACAGCACCCCCCGGTTTTCCCCCTGAATGGTCAGACGTTCCAGATCAATTTGTTGGTAGGCATTGGTCAATTCCGATTTTTCCCTGGGGGACAGCCCCATTATTTTTTCAACGTTTAATTGAAACCCTTCCTGAATTTCAAACAGGGAACGCTTGGGGAAAAACCCCCTCACACTTTCCAGTTTCATCCCTTTTTGAATTTGTTTATCCCCCGCCTGACTGCTGAAGAACAAAATGGGGACCGGGCGGCCCAAAATGTATAAAATCTGGGCCAAGGTGATTCCGTCTATCCCCGGCATCACCATGTCGCTGATAATCAAATCCGGCTCCAACAAAGCATTTTTAACCAAAGCCTCCCGGCCATCCACCGCCTTGAACACATTGTACAATCCGGTATTTTCCAGAGCCAGGGCCACCGCATCGGCTGTGGGTGGGTCATCATCCACCACCAGAATTTTCCTGCGGGTCGGGGTGGCCATCAGGGCCAGCACCTCCCGCTGGGTCAGGGCATAAGACACATCGGAATACTTCCGGGTGGATGTGGCCAGGGCATTTTCCACCAGGGGCACCAGTTTTTGGCCCAGATCACTTTTAAGGCAGCTTCCCACCGCGTAAGGGGATTTAGCCACAAACGGTTGAATGTCTTGTTGCCCGGTGACAAACACCACCGGTATGGAAAACTCCAACAGGGATAGAATCCGCGCGGTCTGGAACCCGTTGAGGTACGGCATTTCCACATCCAGGGTGATCAAATCCGGGGAGCAGGCCAAAGCCTGACGCACCCCGTCCACCCCATTCACGGCAAAATGAAGAGTATGACCCAGGGGTTCCAACAGGGTTTGCAGAATTTTTCGGTTTGTCGGGCTGTCGTCCACCACCAGAATGGTGCTCATGGCAGAAATGTCCTCAATGAAAATTCAGACGGAGTGGCTCACAATGGGAATCGGCTGCCGGGCCGCGATATCCCTCCATTTTAAACGAACAAAGGGAACCAGGGGTCCCGGAGGCCCATTGAAAAAATGGAAGAATGAATAAGGGGGAATCGGCAGGGGAGAGTGGAGAAATGGGGCGGGGTTCACCGCCTTTCTTTTTGGGTTTCCAGGTGTTTGTTTTTCCATTCGGAATACGGGATGCCCTCCATGCGGGCCAGGCGGACCCGGTACCGGTACAGGGCATAAAAGGTGGTGGGATAGGTGATAAGGGCCAGGGGAACGGCCCATAACACCGAACCGACCACCATGGGCCAGCCAAATTGCCAGAACAGGGCAGCAAACCCATCCACCAGCTTTTTACCCCAGGAGGCGGAGGCCCCGCTGTCCACCGCGGCGATGATTTCTTTGAAATAAGCGTAATTCAGGGGTTGATGGGGGGTGCCGTGATAGGTTTCCAACATCCATTCTCCGGTGACCAGAAAACCGAAATAGATGGGACCCATGGTGATGGGATTGGTGATCCACACCATGGCCAGGGCGATGGGCAAATTGAAATGAAAGCGAAAAATGTAGCGGCAAACAACCCAGATGGTCCCCGAAATATACATCTGGATGCCCACGGTGGGGGTAAACGCCACCAGCATCCCGATGGAGGCCCCCCAGGCCGCATGGGAAATAGAGGCGTTGGATTGCTGAAACGGCAGGATGAGATGAACGTATATCAGGCGCGACAGGGTTTTCACACAGGCTCTGGATTAAGGAAAACAGATTTAACATCGGCAAACTCAGTTTTTCCATCCCCAAACCCTGCTTTTTTCATCCAAACAGGAAACTTGAGGCCTCTGCACAACTCGTTTTTTCCCATCCCCCTGCCCCCTTCCCAAAGGGAAGGGGGTTGATATGATTGGAGGCCT
>JAOUFO010000215.1 GCA_029858165.1 Deltaproteobacteria bacterium
GGTGGACCTGGGTTCGGTAACCAAAAAACTGGATGTGGAAAAATTTGTAAAGCCGGACAAACTGGCTTCGGTGGTGGCGGTCAATCAGGCATCCAAGGATGCCAACGAAAAATCGGTTTATTGGAACAAACGGATGGCCGATACCCCCCTGCCCCGGGACCTTCAGCAAATCCAGGTGGATTACGACAAAGTCAAGGCAGGCGGGTTCAACACGGTGCCCCAGGCCCAGGCCACCTTGCAGTCTTTGGATGCCCTGAACAAACGGATGGCCAGCGCCCGCAAGGAATACAACGACCTCAGCCAGGGGTCCAGCCGGGATTTTGCCGCGGTGCGCAAAAGCTACAATGAAGTGAACCGGCTGGTGGACCAGGATGTGGCGGACGCCAAAAAGCTGGCCAAGCTGGGGGATATCAACGCCAAGGAAGCCGGGAAAATGTTGTTTGGCGGCCCGGTTTTGCAGAAGTTCAAGGATGTTCTGGGATACATGGCCATGGCCCGCCGGTTTATGTCCTCCGGTGAGCCCCGGCCCAAGCCCAAACGCCGGGCGGGCCACACGGTGGTCTTTCCGGTGACCAGCCGGGCATACCCGGCCCTGTTCATCAAAAAAGCCATGCTGGGGGGGTCCATTCTGGATGAGGAAGGCAACCCCACCCTGGATTTAAGCGGGCAGGTGCTCAACATCGCCTCCAGCCAAAAGGTGTACGGCCAGCCCACCACCCTGGATATGAGCGCTGTAAACCACGGGCAGGGGACCGCCTATCAGGTGAACGGCCTTTTTGACCACCGGAATGAGGTGGCCCTGGATACCCTGACCATCAAAGGCTCTGGCCTGAAGCTGGGGGATATCGCCCTGCGCAAGGACCCGGATGGAGTCTGGCCGGAATCCCTTACCGCCCCGGAATCGGATGTGGATGTAAAGGCCAGCCTGACCGGAGAAATGGTCAACGCCGATATTGTCCTGACCGCCAAACAGGTAAAGTTCATGTTTGCCCCTTTGGCCGCCGGGGATGCCAAAAACCGGGAAATGAGCAACGCCATGCGGGAAATGTTTGACGATTTCCGTTCCATCCAAATGAAGGCCACCCTTTCGGGGCCTTTAAATGATCTTCAGTTCAATGTGGCCTCCAACGTCAATGATGCCCTGTCCAAAAAACTGAACCAAATGATCGGCAAAAAAACCAAAGAAGCCGATGAGCGCATCCGCAAGGCGGTCAATGCCCAGGTGGAAGCCAAAAAGGCAGAACTTGAAAAATCCATGAAAAGCCAGCAGGCACAGGTGGAAGCCAAATTGAAACAACAGGCCGATGCCATGAACGTGCTTCAAAAACAGATAGACGGCACCAAGGCCGAAGCGGAGCGCAAAGGGAAAGCCCAGGTGGAAGACAAAGCCAAAAAGGCGCTGGAAGGCTTGTTCCGTCGTTAACAGAAAGAGAGGGAAACCTCCATATCCCAGGGCCTCCATATCTGAGACCTTCTCCGCGTAACCCCCGCCCCCTGTCCGGCAACCGGCAGGGGAATGGATTAAAACGAGGGTTGTGCTTGAATAACGGTTCACCTTTCAACAAAAAGGTTCCCATGACTCTGCTCAAAACCGGCGATACCGCCCCGGACTTCACCCTGCCCGATCAGGACGGCCACCCTGTATCCCTGGCCGATTTCAAGGGTAAAAAAGTGGCCCTGTGGTTTTATCCCAAGTCTGACACCCCTGTGTGAACCATTGAAGGCCAAGGATTCCGTGCCAGAATCCGAGAATTTGAAACCAAAAACACTGTGGTGGTAGGGGTCAGTTTTGATCCCCCGGCGGCCAACAAAGCCTTCAGGGATAAATTCAGCTTTCCCTATCTGTTGCTGAGTGATGAAGCCAAAACCACCGCCATTGCCTACGGCTCGGCGGAAAACCAGGAGGCGGCAGTGGCTTCCCGCATCACCTTTCTCATCAATGAGCGGGGGGTCATCCAGGGAGTGTATCCGGTGCGCAACGCCCAGGATGCCGAATCCCACGCCCAGGAACTGATGAACGCCCTGGCTTGAAGTGCGGATGGTTCAACGGAAAAGCCCGCCGGTAAAGCCTTCCGGGGTCATGGCCGGGGCGGCATCGCCCCGGCCTGTACCGCCAGAGCCTTTGGAACCAAATGTTGTTTCCCTCCTGTTTCGCGGGTCTGAACCCTGCCTCCCTTTGTCCGCTCCTACGGATAAAGGGGCCTCCGGTCTGACGGAACCCCGCCGCAGACCCCCTGTCCCGGCTGTTTTTCCTTTTATTCATTCTTATCCTGCCCCCTCACCCCCATCAGGCTTTTGGCCTGATTTGCTGAAAAAGGTTCATTATGCTCGGCCTCATGTTTCTGATCGGCAGTTTTGTGGCCCTGGTCGGCGCGTTTCTATTGGAAGGGGGCCATTTCGCCGCCCTTTTTGTGGGGACTGCCGGCATGATTGTGTTCGGCGGCACCATCGGCGCGGTGGGGTTGTCCTTTCCCAAAAGTGAATTAAAGCGGTTTCCGTCGGCAATCAAAAAGGCTTTTTCCGAACCGGATGACAACCCGGCCCGCCGGGTCTTCTTTTTTATGGATGTGGCCTCTCTGGCCCGCCGGGAGGGGGTGCTGGCCCTGGAAGGATTCACCAAGGATGTGGAGCATGTGGAGGAAATGGCCCGGGTGGGGTTGCAATTGGTCACCGACGCGGTGGAAAAAGATTTGATCCGGGATATTCTGGAAACCTACATAGAGCAAACGGAAGAACGCCATCATTCCATGATTGCCATGTTTGAGGCGGCGGGGGGGTTTGCCCCCACCATGGGCATTATCGGCACGGTGATGGGGCTGGTCCATGTGTTGGGCAACTTAAGCGATCCCGGCTCCCTGGGGCCCGCCATCGCGGTGGCGTTTATCGCCACCCTGTACGGAGTGGCCTCCGCCAATGTGTTTTGGTTGCCTGTGGGGGCCAAACTCAAGGCCTTAAACAAAATTGAGGCCCACGGAATGAACATGATTCTGGAAGGGGTGATGCTGGTGGAACAAGGGGCCAACCCCAAGGTGGTGGAGGAAAAACTGAAAGCCTTCTGTTCCCCCGATGAACGGTACCATATGGAATCCCAAGGCAAATCTTAAACCCAACATGGCCAGAAAACAAAAAAAACCGGAAAAAGAACCCAACCACGAACGCTGGCTGCTTACTTATGCGGACCTCATCACGTTGTTGATGATTTTTTTCGTGGTGATGTACGCCATGAGCAGCGTGGACGTGGTCAAATTCAAGGCCATGAGCCAATCCCTGCGCATGGAATTCGGCGGGGGAGCCAATCTGGTGGGGGACCAGACCGCCACCAACATCATCCCTCCCGCGCAAAGCTATCCTGAGGAAATGCACAATGCCCATGAACAGGTCAGTGATTACCTGAATCAGCAGGGGTTGGGGGATTGGGTCAGTTCCGAAATGGACGAGAACAATCTGAAAATTTCCATAGAGGAATCTTTGTTGTTTCAACCGGGAAAAAGCGATCTCACCGCTGCCGGACACGCCAAACTGTTGGAAATCACCGCGTTTTTGGTGGGAATGACCAACCCGGTGCGCATCAGCCTGACCGCCGACGGCGCATTGACCCAGGACCGGGGGTTTCCCACCACCTGGCATCTGGCCGCCCAACGGGCAGCCAATATCGCCCAAGTGATGGTGGATGAAGGCTCCATCAGCGTCAACCGGCTGAGTCCCCAGATTCTGGGCCGACTGGCCCCGCCCGCCCCCGCCGCAGCCCCTCCCCGCCGGGTCCGCCTGATTGTGGATGTGTTCTCAGACCATCCCCAATAAGAAAGGCGGCGCAAGCCCGGCCCAAAGGGCCGCAAGGCCCGTGCCGGTGCTGAAGCCGCTGGACAGAGACCCCAATA
>JAOUFO010000216.1 GCA_029858165.1 Deltaproteobacteria bacterium
GTTGAAGCCCGCCCTAAGCCGCCGCAAGGCGGATGGCGGTGCTGTAAACGCTGGACAGGAACCCCAAACCCCCGCTTTTTTATCAAAACGGGAGCTTTTGGCAGTTATGCAGAGGTCTCTTGATAGTGATCATCCTTCAACCCGATTTTATCTAAATGGGAGCTTTTGGCAGTTGTAGGAAACGTTAAAACACCTCATATCAAAACATTCCAAACTTGTCAAACTTTTTTATACTTTTAGCGCTACTGAAACTGTGTATTTCCAATGAAATCAATACAATAAAATTATGTTCCCAGGCAGAACCCCCCAGGGGGGCGGGGGAAGGATTGATTGCGCGGGAGGCTGGTAACAAAAGGTTCGGCCTGCGGAAAAGGGTGGGGATGGTGGGTTTATTTTCGCCAATTGCGGACCAGGGTGGCCAACCCCAGGGATTTCAGATGGGAGGCGTAACGGCGGGCGGCGGATTCCTGTTCAAAAGGGCCGGTCACCACCGAAAACGCCCCGGTGGCCGGGGGATGGTCCATCCAGAATTTGATATGACCGGCTTTGTCCAGCACCTTGGCCATTTTTTCATCCGCCAGACGGCGGTCATAATCGGCGGCCACCTGCACCACCCACTGAAAGTATGGGCGGATACCCATATCCGGGTCCAAATGGTCCGGCCAACTGACCACCTCAATCCGCACCGGAGCGGTGCCGTCCGCATAAATTCCCAGGTGGCGGGCGGCGGTCAGAGATAAATCCAGAATGCGCCCTTTTTTATAGGGGCCGCGGTCGTTTACCCGCAGCCAGACCCGGCGGCCGTTATCCAGGTTTTCCACCATGATGCGGGTGCCCATGGGCAGTACCGGGTGGGCGGCGGTCAGGCCGTACTGATTGTAGATTTCCCCGTTGGCCGTTTTTTTCCCATGAAAAGTGGGGCCGTACCAGGAGGATATTCCCTTTAAATAGGGGCGCAATTCTTCGGCAAAGGCCACCGGCTTGCCATTGACCGGGGGAAAATCCACATTCAGGCCGGAAGCCTTGGCAATTGCCGATCTGTGGTGGAAAGGGGGGTGGGACAACGGATGGGCGTGGGGCACATCCACTTCCAACTTCCGTTGGGGCTGAATTGGGGTTTGGGTTGTGGCCGAAAATGCAGAGGCGGCCTGGACCGTTGGTGGGTCCGTTGGCGGGGCCAAAGGGGCAACCTGGGGGGCTGCACAACCGGAAAACCCAAACCAGATCAACCCCACACACAGCCCTTGAAGGGGCTGCCGAATCCACAAATTTTGACAATTCATTTCACCGCTATTGTTGAAAATTTCGTTTGCTCCTGCCCGGCACAAAAAAAACCTTTGGGCCGGAAACCGGCGGGCAAACCACCGGGCAGGAAGCCTCAATCCCTGAATATGTTGAGGGCAATCATCCAAAAGAAACAACCACGCGGGGAATCGCGCCCCCGCCGCCCCTTTTTTCGGCTTTGAAAAAAGCCGCTGACAGGGGGGAGGTTTGATTTTTTTTGGGTTTGAGCCACAAGCCTCAAGATCAAGGGTGTTATTTCGCCTTTATCTTTGATTCAACAACCGGGCCGCCCGACGGGCAAAATAGGTTAAAATCATATCCGCCCCGGCCCGTTTGATGGCGGTCAGGGATTCCATCATGGTGCGGTCCAGGTCCATCCATCCGTTTTGGTGGGCGGCCCACAGCATGGCGTATTCCCCGGACACATTGTAGGCGGCCACCGGAATGTTCACCTCCCGGCGCACCCGCCAGATAATATCCAGGTACGCCAAGGCCGGTTTCACCATCACAATGTCGGCCGATTCGGCCACATCCAGCAGCACTTCTTTCAAGGCCTCCCGTCCGTTGGCCGGGTCCATCTGATAGCCGGAGCGGTCCCCGAATTGGGGTGTGCTTTGGGCCGCCTCGCGAAAGGGACCGTAAAAGCCGCTGGCAAACTTGGCGGAATACGCCATGATGGGGGTGTGGCCGAACCCGGCATGATCCAAGGCGGAACGGATGGCGCCAATGCGCCCGTCCATCATATCGGAGGGAGACACCATATCCACCCCCGCCCGGGCATGTGCCACCGCCATCCGGGAAAGCACATCCAGGGTTTCATCGTTCAGCACCACATCCCCCCTCACCAGGCCGCAATGGCCGTGGGTCAGCCAATCGCACAGACAAACATCGGTCATCACCAGCACCTGGGGGAAGGCCTTCTTGATGGCCCGGATAGCCCTGGGAATCAGTCCGTCCTCCGCGCACCCGATTTCTCCGGTAAGGTCTTTTTTGCCGGGCACCCCGAACAGGTTCACCATGGGGATGGCCAGCCCCGCCACTTCCTCCACTTCTTTCAGTGCTTCATCTATGGAAAGTTGAAACACCTCCGGCATGGAAGAGACCGGATTGCGCACCCCCTGGCCGTCGGTCACAAACATGGGGTGGATGAGATTTTCGGTCCGCAGGTGGGTTTCCCGCACCATTGCCCGGATCAACGGGTTGGCCCGCAATCTGCGGGGACGGTTTTCTGGAAAGGCCATGGGTTGTCATTCCTTTGATGTTTTAACGGGCCGGGCAGCCGCCCGAAATGAAGGGGATGCAAAAGCGGTGCGCATTGCCCCGGGTTGGAAAAAATAAATGGAGGAACCAGGAATTTAATGTGTGAAATAGGGGGTTTGCATTGCCAAAAGGAAATTTCGGTGCCATTGAAAAGCGGAGTTGTGGAAGGAAAAACAAACCGAAGCATCCCCGGGTCACACATGGGGCCGCAGACTCACCCTCACCCCCTCCCCGCCGCGCAAATGGTACTGCTCCCGCAGGGTCCCCCCTTTTACCGCCAGTTCCAGGTGTCCATCGCTGTTGATCAACGCCCCCACCCCTGAAAGGATTTCTTCATAAAATTCACACGGGTGGGCGGAGACGGTGGGCTTGACCCCTTCCAGCATGGCGGTCAGGGGGTGGCATTCCATTTCCACCCGGACGATTTCCCCCCGGGAAAGATGTTCACGGGTGATATTGGTGAACCCGTTGCCAAAGTGATCAAAAAACAGAATCCGGCCAAAAAGCTCCTGCCCTCTTTGCCAGGGCTGTTCTTCCGGCAGTGCCACAAACTCATCCAGGGGGTCCCCCAGGGTTTCCGGCGCGACTCCCGCCAGCAGCCGGGCCGCCACCGGGGCAAACAGTTCCAACCCGTCAAACGTGTTGCTTTTATGCCACACCGGACCGCCCTCAGGCTGCCTTTCCCTGATCCGATAAGCCCGCCGGATGCCATCCGCCTGAGCCGCCAAAAACAGCAGGCCGTTATCCGGCCCCACAAACATATATCGCTCGGTATCCACAATCAGCCCGCCGCGGCTGGACCCCACTCCCGGATCCACCACCGCCAGATGAACAGTACCTGCCGGGAATTTACCCGCGGCCCGGCGCAGGCACCAGGCTCCCTGGGTGATGTTATAAGGGGAAATATCATGGGAAATATCGTGGATGACTGCCGGAGGAAACAGGGTTGCCACCCGGCCTTTGATGGCGCCGACATAGCCATCCCGACTGCCGAAATCGGTGGTGAGGGTTAAAAAAGGAGGGGCATCCTCCATTCCAGTGTTTTGTTTTCCACCCATACACATCCCCCTGAAGGTTTACTGAGGCCTCTGCCCAACTCTTTTTTTTCCTTCCCCCTGCCCAAAGGGAAAGGGGTTGATCTGAGGGGTCTCTTACTGTTCCCCGGCCAAACCCTGGGTCTGGCCGGATGATTGGGAAGCCTCCTCAGGCGGCAATTTTTTCGTCCAGACCCCCCCCTTGGATTCATCCTTGAAAAACGGCGACGGGTTGCCGTCCCAGGCAAACCCTGCGGCCTTAAAAAATTCCATGGCTTCCCC
>JAOUFO010000217.1 GCA_029858165.1 Deltaproteobacteria bacterium
CCCGGAAAGAAACGAGGGGGTTTGTTCATTTCCAGACATTCATCCTCCTTTTGGCTCATCTTTTTTGCGCTTTTCCGCCATGGCTTCCTCCCAATGGAGGCCGTCAAAGAATTCTATGTTGATTTCCTTGGGGTCAATGGGGTCGTCCAGGCAGTTTAAGTTGACCGACACCATGCGGGGGTTGGCCCGTGGATTGGCATGGGTGTGGATGCCACAGGCCGGGCAGAAAAAATGGCTGGCCGTGCGGGTGCCAAACCGGTATGCCACCAGTTTGTCCCACCCCTGGCGCAGTTTGAAATCAGTGGGCACCACCCGGTGGTTCAACACCCCTTTTTTGCGGCAGATGGAACAATTGCACAACACAGCCTTGTCCAGATCGGTTTTCACCTCAAACCGTACCGCCCCGCAATGGCATCCCCCCAGATAGGTTTTCATACTCGTCCATGGTCCCGCGTGATGGGTTCTTGGGTTAAACGCCGTCTTCCTGTAAGGGGGGCGGGTCCATACGATTAAACCGGAAGGGCCGTTTGGCCCCTCCCTCATTACTTACCATGGAGGGGAAAAAAAAGAACGGGAAGGGAAACCAGACAGCCCGGGAAGGGGAATTATCTGAGATGAAGGGGCAGCACCCCATGGGCTGACACCCCCTTGGTTTTCAAGGCTGTTGGGGGCCGTTCATGATTTTTCGGATTTCCTGCTGGTCCTGTTGGGAGGGATACCCCCAGTCGGGCCGGTAGCCGAATTTTTCCTGGATGGTGGCCGATCCAAACCCGCCGTCCAGAAGTTCCAGGGTGCCGGGGGGAATCAAAGCCGGATGAGGCACCCCGCAGGCCCGGCTGAGTTGCAGCAATTCCCGGCGCAGGGCGATCAGATAGCCTGCCAGCCGGTGGGATTTATCGGCCGGGTCCAATCCCCTGGCAAGCCACCGGTTTTGGGTGGCCACACCGGTGGGGCAGTGGTCCGTGTGGCACTTTTGGGATTGGATGCAGCCGATGGACAGCATGGCTTCCCGGGCCACGTTGATCATATCGCACCCCAGACCAAAGGCCACCAGGGCGCTGGCCGGGAATCCCAACCGGCCGGATCCCACAAACACCACCCGGTCTGTCAACCCCCCCTCGGCAAACACCCGGTACACACGGCTCATGCCGATTTTAAACGGCTGAGACACATGGTCCGCAAACACCAGGGGCGCGGCACCGGTGCCTCCCTCCCCGCCGTCTATGGTGATGAAATCCACCCCCCGGTCCCCTTTTTCCATCAGCCGGGCCAGATCCTTCCAAAAATTCATTTGTCCCACCGCCGATTTGATTCCCACCGGCAGGCCGGTTTCCGCCGCCAGCCGCTCCACAAAATCCAACAGACTGTCCGCATCCGAAAATTCCCGGTGGGCCGAAGGGGAGACGCAGTCCACCCCCCTGGGCACCCCCCGAATGCGGGAAATTTCCGCCGTAATTTTGGCAGCGGGCAAAATACCCCCTTTGGAGGGCTTGGCCCCCTGACTTAACTTGATTTCCAAAGCCCGGACCGGGGCCGAAGCCAGACGTTCCTTCAGCTTTTCCAGAGAAAACCGTCCCTGGTCATCCCGGCAGCCGAAATACCCGGTTCCGATCTGCCACACCAGGTCCCCCCCCTGCAAATGGTAGGGGGAAATCCCCCCCTCGCCGGTGTTGTGCATGGCCCCGGCCAGTTTGACCCCCCGGTTGATGGCCATGATGGCCCGGGGACTTAAAGCACCGAAACTCATGGCGGACGTGTTGACCACCGACCCAGGGCGAAAAGCCTTTGGCCGGTTGCGGGCTGCCCCCATCACCTTGGCGCAGGGAATGACAAAGGCGGGGTCAAAACCGGGTTCTCCTCCATGGGGCTCAGGCAGCGGAAAGGCGGCGTGGTTGATGGTGAGATAATTGGGCTCGGCCTCCATGTCGTTGTCGGAGCCGAACCCGAAGTAATTGTTGGCCTGTTTGGCCGAAGTGTACACCCAGCGGCGCTGATCCCGGCTGAAGGGCCGTTCCTCATCGTTGTTGGTTACAATGTATTGCCGCAGTTCCGGCCCCACGGCCTCCAGCCAGTAACGAAAATGGCCCACAATGGGAAAATTGCGCAACAGGGCATGGTGGGTTTGGGTTAAATCATAAACCAGCCACACAACCAAAACCCCTCCCGCCGCCATCCACCCCTGTTGCCAGAGGGGAATGGACTCCAAATAAAGTATCAAATCCATAAGCCACTCCCGGTTAAATTCCTTGGGTTGAACTCTTTGGGTTTCCCCCGCGCTCCAGTTTGCCGCCCCCCGGACTGCGGCGGTTTTTTACCCCCCCTCCGCTATATATCCCACCGGAGGGGTTGATTGCACTTCTTTTGGGGTCTTTACTTTTGGTCTTGGGGTAAATAAAGGGTAAAGTTGTGCCATAGCCGCTGTTACCCCTTTATTTGTTTGTGAGCCGCCCCATGCAGCAAACCCAGTTTTTGCAGGTAATCAGCGCCAGGGAGGCTTTGGCCCGGTTAGAAGCGGCAGTCCCCGGCGGCCCGGCGGGGGAGGAACAGGCGCCGCCGGGGGAATGGCTGGGGCGGGTGGTATCCCGGCCGGTGGAGGCGGCAGTGGATGTGCCGGGGTTTGACCGGGCGGACCTGGACGGGTTGGCGGTGCGGGCCGCCGATACCTTTGGGGCGGATGAGGCCCGCCCGGTGACTTTGCGGCTGACGGGAGAGGTGGTGGCTTGCGGGGTGGTTCCCCGACGGACGGTCCGGGATGGAGAGGCCAGCCAGATTGCCACCGGCGGCATCCTGCCCCGGGGGGCCGACGGGGTGGTGATGGTGGAACACACCCTGCCGGGGTTGCCGGAAGATCCGGATACCGTGCGGGTGGTGCGGGCCGTGACACCGGGTGAGGGGGTGACCTATGCCGGAACGGATATCGGCATGGGAGAGACTGTGCTCTACCCCGGAACCCCCATCACCAGCCGGGAGGTGGGGCTGCTGGCGGCGGTGGGGGCCGGGAACGTTTGGGTGTATCTGCGGCCCAGGGTGGCTCTGTTTTCCACCGGGGATGAAATCATTCCGCCGGGACACCCCCCCCGCCCCGGCGGGGTGTATGATTCCAACGGGGCGGTGCTGGCCGCCGCTCTGCGGGAGCTGGGCTGCCAGCCTTTGGAAGGGGGGATTCTGCCTGATGATGAGAAAAAAGTGCGGTCGGCAGTGGAGGGTGCCCTGGCCCAGGGGGCGCACATGGTGGTGCTTTCGGGGGGGACCAGCAAAGGGGCGGGAGATATCAATTACCGGGTGGCCCGGCGTATGGGGACCATCCTGGCCCACGGGGTGGCCATTAAACCGGGCAAGCCCTTGTGTCTGGCTTTGGTCCAAGGGGTGCCGTTGGTGATTCTGCCGGGGTTTCCCGCCTCGGCCATGTTCACCTTTTACGGGTTTGCCGCCCCCATTTTAAAGCGCATGGCGGGCCTGCCCCCAACCCGGATCAGCGTGGAGGAGAACCGCCACAAAGAGGGGCAACACCGGGAAGGGCCAAACCAGAAAAAGCCAAACCAGGATAGCCAGGATGCGGAAAGCCACAGCTTGGAAAGCTACAGCATGGACACCCTGGGCGTGGAGGCCCGGCTGCCTTTGCGGGTCCAATCCCCCAAAGGACGGCAGGAATATCTGCTGGTCCACCTGGTGCAACCCCTGGCTTCCGCCGGAGGGGAAGCGGACAATGTTCCCGCGGCTTATCCCCTGGGAAAAGGGTCCGGGTCGGTCAGTGCTTTCGCCAAAGCGGATGGATTCATTGCCATCCCGGCCCAGGTGACTCAATGGGAGGCGGGGACCCCGGTGCGGTTCCATCCGATCGGCAGCCCCCA
>JAOUFO010000218.1 GCA_029858165.1 Deltaproteobacteria bacterium
GAACTGCATTCAATTACCCGTGGAGCCGAACCCCCCCGCCCCCCGTCGGGTGTCATCCAGTTGGTCCGCCGGTTCCAGCCGGGATTGTTCCCGGCGGCGGACAATCATCTGGGCGATGCGCTGCCCCACCAGGGCAAGGGCCTCCCCCTCCCCGGCGCCGTCCCCCAGCCAGCGCAGCACCACCCGGATGCGCCCCCGGTAATCCGGGTCTATGATGCCCACGCTGTTGGCCAGCATAAAATCGGTTTTCACAATGCTTGAGCGGGGCACCACCTCGCAGTAATAGCCGGGGCTGACCGCCGCGGATATGCCGGTGTCAAAGGCGAACACTTTGGGTCTTAAGGGTTCCACCCCCATGGCGGTCAGGTCATATCCGGCGTCGGTGGGGTGGGCCATGCGGGGCAGGGCCATATCCGGGTAATGGCGCTGAACCTTTACCACGGCTTCCATCGGGTTTTGGGCTTTCATAGGTTTTTTTGTGGCTGGGGTTGCCGGTTATGGGTTTTCCGCCGGGTGTTGTGGGGTTGCATCCAGGGCGGGGGGCGCCGGGGGGGTGTAGTGAAACCCGGATAGTTCCGCCAGCCGTCCGGGGGAGACAAATCCGGTGACTACCTGTCCGCCGATGTGCCAGGTGGGGTAACCGGTTACATGATTGGCCACGCACTCGGGAGCTTTGGGGGCCTGGGGTCCGCCGGGGGAGCATTCCACATAGGGCAGACGATGGGCAGAAGCTCCGAAGGCTTTTTTCTGGTCCTGGCAATGGGGGCACCAACTGGCCCCGTAGAACACCACCCCCTCCCGGGAAAGATGAACGGCCAGATTTTGCAGGTAGGGGTCCTCCGGGCCGACGGCGGGATCAAACACCCCGCTGTAATGGAGATGCATCAACCCCACCAGAATCACGGCCAACAAACCGGTTTCAGCCAGCCAGCTTTTGACAGAAAATCCTGGCAAATCGCGAGGCCTGCGCACAATGGCCAGCCCGAACAATGCCGCCATCAACCCCAGGGAACCCAGACAGTAAAAACAGGCGGCTTGGATTTCCCACACAGAAATGGAGGTGAGGTAAAGGGAGTAGGCCAGCCCCAGAGTGGCGCCTGCCCAATGGAGCTTCCAGCGGGTGGGGCCGGGCTTCATCCGCCAACCCACCCAGGCCATCGCCCCGTAAAGCACCATCCCCCACAAGGAAATGGGCAGCCCCAGAAAGGCGCCCCAGCGGCTGCTCTGCACCAAATCGCAACTGCTGCCCGCATCGCAAAAAGCCAGGGAGGAGCCTCCGATTTTGGTGAAGGTGATGTAGCCTGCCAACACCGCCCCGGCCAAAGACAGCCCCACCAGAGGCAGGTCTATTCCCGGTTTGGCAACGGGGGATTTCCCAACGGAAGTGTTTTTTCGGGTTGGGGAATCGGCGGAGGCGGTTTTGACCGAAGACGGGTTTTTTTTGTTTTTTTTGCTCATGGGTTTTAAAAAATATGAAAATTCAGGAGGGCTGGTTGGTGGGTTGGGTCCAAATCCCCAGCCGGGGTTCACCGCCTTTCTTTTGCGGTGAGGCACAGATAACAGGATGTATTTTGCACGGGAGGGAGGGGATGGGCAACCCCCAACCATGGCCCAGGAACGGAACCCGCCGGTTAAAGATTCAGGGCGGCCACCGCCACCCCGCCCCCTCCCTCCTCTTCACTGCCGGGGCGGACCCCTGCCACATAGGGGCTGGCGGCCAGGGTTTTGCGCACCGCTTCCATCAGTTTTCCGGTGCCGAACCCATGGATGATGATCACCGGGCTGACGCGGTCCAGCATGGCAGCATCCAAAAACAGGTCCAGGGAAGCCAGGGCCTCATCCCGGGTCAACCCCCGCAAGTCCAAGGTGTTTTGTTCTCCCTGGATGGCCAAACCCACCTCTACCGGGGTGGAGGGAGGCTTGGGCCTTTTGGATTTTTGGGCCGGTTTCACTTTTTCCGGCAGGGGAGGCAGGGGGACCCCTTTGGGGGGCAGGGTCAGTTGTTCCGCGGGCCATTCCAACACCAGTCCCCCCAGGCGGATTTTGGCCATTTCCCGTTTGCCCGGCAGGGATTCCAGCAACGCTGCCTGACCCAGGGATGGGGCGTAAACGGCGGTTCCGGTCCGGGCTTTTCCCCAGTCTATCGGGGTGAGGGCCTCCAGGGCTTTTTGGATGGGTTCAGCAATGGATGCCTCCTGTTCCAGCCGCCGAAGCCGCCCAGCGGCCTCCCGGGTGGCTTCCCGGGCGGGGATAGGCCCCTGGTCCGTGGGAAGCTGTCTGGCCCGGTCCAGAATGCGGGTCAGTTCGGTCACCTCCCGGCGGGCCGCGGCCAGTTCCACGCTTACTTTTTGTTTTTCCCGGCGGGCCACCTCCATTTCCCTTAAGGCCAGGGTCTGGTTGCGCTCCTCCTGACGGATGTGGGCCAGCCGGGCGGCCTCCTCTTTTTGTTCCAGGGTGGTTTCACTGCGGGCCAGGGCGGCCTCCCGGCGGGCCAGGTTTTTCTCGGCCTCCCGGGTTTGCTCCAACAGCACTTCGGACCCGGCCCCCTGGGCTTCCAGCAGGCTTCCGGCCCGCCGCACCAACTCTTCCGGCAGGCCGTGGCGCCGTGCAATGGGAAAGGCATAGCTTAAACCGGGCAGATTTTCCACCACCCGGTAAGTGGGGCGTAGCACATCCAGGTCAAATTCCACGGACCCGTTGCGAAATCCGGGGGAGGTTTCCGCCAGCCGTTTCAGCCCTCCGTAATGGGTGGTCACCATGCACAGGGCGCCCCGGCGGACAAGCGCTTCCATCACGGCGGCGGCCAGGGCCTCGCCCTGGGCCGGTTCGGTGCCGGTGAGAATTTCATCCAGCAGCACCAAGGACCGGGGTCCGGCCTCCTCCAGCAAGGCCGCCAGGGTTTGAATCTGGGCCGAAAAGGTGGAAAGCGAATTGTGCAGATTCTGTTGATCTCCAATATCGGCCCGCACCATGGGAAACAGGTCCAGCCGGGAGCCTTCCGCCGCCGGGATGGGGATTCCCGCCGCCACCAGCAGGGCGCACAGCCCCAGGGCCTTCAACAGCACGGTTTTGCCCCCGGTATTGGCCCCGGATATGACCAGACAGCGGGCATCTCCCCCCAGAGAAAGCCGGTTGCGCACCACCTGCTTTCCCTCCAGCAGCATCAGGGGATGGCCCAGTCCCGTCAGATGCACCAACCCCTCCCCCCCCACCAGGGGGGATTTGCCTCCGTAGGCCCGGCTGAGCAGGGCCGTGGCCCGCAACAGGTCCACCCGCCCCAGCCATTGGCCGTTGGCCAGCAATCGCGGGGCGGCCTTCCCCACCCGCAGCGAAAGCTCCCGCAGGATGCGGTCGGTTTCCTGGGCCAGTTGGCGTTCCACCAGGGTCATTTGGTTGGTGGGTTCCACCACATCCTGGGGTTCTATAAACAGGGTGGACCCGCTGGCGGAGATATCATGAACAATCCCCGCCACCCGCCCCCGGAAATCGGCTTTGACCGGCAGTACATACCGGGGGCCCCGCAGGGTGTACAACCTTTCCTGAAAAGCCGGTCCCAATCCCTTCCGGGCCAGCAGGCCGTCCAATTTCCGGTGAATTTCATCCCGTCGGCGGGCGATCTCCCCTTTCAGTTCCGCCAATTGGGGGTAGGCGGTATCATCCAGTTCTCCATCGGGGGTTAAGGACCGGGCCAGGGTTTCCACCAGTTCCGGCAGGGGGTGGGCCTCCTCCGCCAGTTCATCCAGGCTCTCGGCCCCGGCCCGACCCCGCATCCGGGCGGCCGTTTCCGCCGTTGTGCGCTGGGTGGTCAGCACCTGCCACAATTCCTCCCCTTCCAGGCGGCCTTCTTTCT
>JAOUFO010000219.1 GCA_029858165.1 Deltaproteobacteria bacterium
CGGAACACAGTGAATCCCCTGGGGTCCCAGGGGGATGAGGTTCCCCCCCTTGGCGGGGGGGGGCCCTCCAAAAACCAGACAGCCCGTCACCGCCCAGCCCCATAAACCGGACCCCCATTTCGGCCCGCCTGGTTTCCGTCCCGGGGTTTGGCGCCAAATTGGTCCACCGGCGGCTTTCCCCTTAGCGGTTCTACCGGCGGGGGTCTTTGGGGGCCAAATGGCTGACAAGGGGTTCATCATGGGGTGGATTGGGCAGGGGTGGGTTGGGGTTTGGGGCCGGATTGAAGGGTTTGTTCCACCGCCTCCAGCACCATGGCGGGGGTGATCCATTCCAGGCAGGCTTTTTCCACCGGATGGCGGCAGCGGCCCCCGCCGTTGCGGCTGCACGGGCGGCAGCGCAGGGGGAGTTCCACCACCCGGCTGGTGGGCCGCACCGGAAAATACCCCAGCTCCCGGCTGGTGGGGCCGAACAAGGCCACCACATCCCGACCCACCGCCTCGGCAATGTGGCTCATGCCGGTGTCGTTGGCCACGCACACATCCGTTTTGGCGGCAAACCAGGCACTTTCCAGCAAACTTGTTTTTCCGGCCAAAACCAATACATGGCGTTCCAACCCTTGGGCCAGGGGCGGCAGGTCTTTATCCCCCGGTCCGCCGAACAACACAATCCCCCCCCCGGTGCGCCGGATGAACCCTTCCATCCAACCGCGCACATGGGCCGGGGGCCACCGTTTCAAATCCCAGGCGGCCACCGGGGCCAATCCTGCCACCGGCACCCCTTGGCTCCGCCACCCGTCCAGCACGGACAATTCAGCGGCGAACTTTTGAGACAAACGACCCTTCCGGTCCAGGGGGGCCAGATGGATGTATGTTCCCAGGCCGTCATCGGCTACTCCCCAGGGGGCCACGGCGGCCAGAAAATCGGCCTCCTTGCCGGGGGGCTGCCGGTAGGTGTTGATGCCCCACTGGATCAGCAGCAGCCGCTGCCAGGTGCGCTTGGAATAAGCCGTCCGGGGGGCGCCCAGCCACCACCCCAGCAAACGGCTGCGGGGGGAGCGGTGCACATCCACCACCAGATCAAACTTTTCCCGTTTCAACCGGCGCGCCAGCCGCCACAACCCGGTGGCCCCTTCCCGCCGGTGAAACCCGATGGCGGAATCCAGGTGGGGGTGATCCGCGATGATGGGCAGGAAGGAATCGCTGGTCAGAAAAGTGATGCGGGCATCCGGGTAGGCGGCTTTGATCTGCCGGGGCAGACCGGTACACTTCACCACATCCCCCAAGGAGGAAAACCGGATGATCAGCACCCGTGGATTCGGGGGCAGCCGCTTGGAGGAAGGTATGTTCATCCGTTCAGCCCGGCAAAGCCTTGGGGGGCGGGTTCCCGCCCTGGCCGCCTGCCGGTTTGCTTTCTGCCGGTTTGTGGTCCATGGGCTTGTGTTCTATGGGTTTCCCGTCTGCGGGCTTGGCATCCGCCGGTTTGCGGGCAAAGGCGATGGCCCCGTTTTTCACCCCCACCCGCAGGGTGTCTCCGTTTTGCACTTCTCCTTTTAAAATCATGCGGGAAAGGGGGCTTTCCAGATCCCGCTGGATGGTTCTTTTTAAGGGGCGGACACCGTACACCGGATCGTACCCTTTTTGGGCCAGCAGGGTTTTGGCCTCTTCGTTCAACTGGAGGACCATGCGCCGTTCATCCAGCCGTTTTTGCAGGCCGGCCACTTGCAGGTCCACAATCACCCGGATCTGGTCCGCCCGCAGGCTGTGGAACACCACCATGTCATCCAGCCGGTTTAAAAACTCCGGTCGGAAAAACCGGTGAAGCTCCGCCTGGACCTCGGCCTCCATCCGGCTGTATTGGGATTCATCCCCTTTGTATTCCAAAATAAGCGAACTGCCGATGTTGGAGGTCATCAGCACCACCGTGTTTTTAAAATCCACGGTGCGCCCCTGGCTGTCGGTCAGTCGTCCGTCATCCAGAATCTGCAACAGCAGGTTAAACACATCGGGGTGGCCTTTTTCCACCTCGTCAAACAAAATCACACAATAGGGGCGGCGGCGGACGGCTTCGGTCAATTGCCCCCCCTCCTCGTATCCCACATATCCGGGGGGGGCGCCGATCAGCCGGGCCACGGCGTGTTTTTCCATGTATTCGGACATATCCAGCCGCAGCAGGTTTTGCTCGTTGTCAAACAGAAATTCCGCCAGGGCACGGGCCAGTTCGGTTTTTCCCACCCCGGTGGGGCCCAAAAACAAAAAGCTGCCCAGGGGGCGGTTGGGGTCCTTGATGCCCGCCCTGGCCCGCATAATGGCATCCGATACGGCATGCACCGCCTCATCCTGGCCCACCACCCGTTTGTGCAATTCATCCTCCAGCCGCAGAAGCTTGGCCATTTCCCCCTCCTGCAACCGGGTGACGGGGATGCCCGTCCAGCGGGCCACGATTTCGCTGATGTCCTCTTCGCTGACCTCCTCCTTCAGCAATTGATTGCCTTGGCGGCTTTTTTCGGCTTCCTCGTTCAGTTTGGCGGCCCGGTTTTCCAGGGTGGCCAGGGTGCCGTATTTCAGTTCGGCCATTTTGTTCAGGTCGTATTCCCGTTCGGCCTGTTCCATGGCCACCTTGGTTTGTTCAATTTTCACCTTCAGGTCCCGCTGTTGGGCGATGATCTCTTTTTCCTTCTGCCACTGGGCGTTAAAGGCCGCCAGCCGCTCTTTCAGCCCGGTCATTTCGTGGGACAGCTTTTCCAGCCGCTCTCTGGATGCCGCATCGGTCTCCTTCACCAGAGACTGCCGCTCAATTTCCACCTGCATCAGCCGCCGGTTGAGTTCATCCATTTCGGCGGGCATGGAATCAATCTCCACCCGCAGTTTGGCGGCGGCCTCATCTATCAGGTCAATGGCTTTGTCGGGCAAAAACCGGTCCGTGATGTACCGGTGCGAAAGCACCGCGGCGGCCACCAGGGCTGAATCCTTGATGCGCACCCCGTGGTGCACCTCGTAGCGGTCTTTTAGTCCCCGCAGAATGGAAATGGTGTCCTCCACATCCGGCTGGTCCACATACACCTGCTGAAACCGGCGTTCCAGGGCGGCATCCTTTTCAATGTATTTGCGGTATTCATCCAGAGTGGTGGCCCCGATGCAGTGCAGCTCGCCCCGGGCCAGCATGGGCTTTAACAGGTTGCCCGCATCCATGGAGCCTTCGGCCTTGCCCGCCCCCACCACGTTGTGCAGCTCATCAATAAACAAAATGATGGAGCCTTCCGAATCGGTCACCTCTTTCAGCACTGCCTTCAGCCGTTCTTCAAACTCCCCCCGAAACTTGGCCCCGGCAATCAATGCCCCCAGGTCCAGGGAGACCACCATGCGGTCCTTCAATCCTTCCGGCACATCCCCCCGCACAATGCGCTGGGCCAATCCTTCCACAATGGCCGTTTTGCCCACCCCCGGCTCGCCGATCAGCACCGGGTTGTTTTTGGTGCGGCGGCTCAGCACCTGGACCACCCGCCGGATTTCCTCATCCCGGCCGATCACCGGGTCCAGCCTGCCCTCCTCGGCCCGTTTGGTCAGGTTCTGGCCGTATTTTTCCAGGGCCTCAAAGGTGCTTTCCGGGTTGGGGGTGGTGATGTGCTGGCTGCCCCGCATGTTTCGCAGGGCCGCTTCGGTGTTTTCCCGTTTCAATCCCGATTCGGCCAGAAACCGTCCCGCGGGGGTGGCGCCGCCCTCATCAATCAGCACCAGAAACAGATGCTCGGTGGATACATATTCATCCCCCCATTTGGCGGCCTCATCCTGGGCGGCCACCAGGGCCTCGTTTAACCCATGGCTGGCCGA
>JAOUFO010000220.1 GCA_029858165.1 Deltaproteobacteria bacterium
CTGTCCCCCGAAATAAGAATCATCCTCGGTGTGCAGCACGGTCATCACTTCCGATCCCACTTTTTCCTGCAACCGCTGGTACACCGGCACCGATGCCCCCCAGGTGGGGTCCACCGCCCAGGCCGCTTTGGAGCCCATTTCTTTCAGGGTCTGGCACAACTCATCCAGGCGGATCACCGGATGAAGCGCCAGAGCTTCCAGATACGCACTGTGAACATCCACCCGTACCAAAGAGGCCAGACGGTCCCCCACCAGGGAATCCAGGGCGTCATATTCCAGCCAATCCCTGCCGGGAAGTTCCTTCATCATCCGGTTGGCCTCCACGGCCAGAGAGTCGGTCAGTTCCGGCCCCGCCAGACCGCCGTCCGCCGGGTTCAATTTGATGCCCCCGTAGCGGAAGGGGTTGTGACTGGGGGTAAAGTTGACCGCCCCGGCAAAACCCCGGTAGGGGACCACCCGTGAAAGTTCCGGGGTGGATACCCGTGCCCCGTACATCACCCGGTATCCGGCATTGGCCAGCAAATGGGCGGCGTAAGCCGAAAATTCCGGGTTGAACAGCCGGTTGTCATGACCCAAAACCATGCCCATTTCCTTCACATGGTCCAGGTCCGCGGCGCCGAAATGGGCGGCCCGGTCATGGGGGGCCATGGCTTCCACCATTTGGATAAACGCCCCGATGATGACATGAACATGAAACAGGGTCAGCCCCAACCCGATTTCCCCCCGGTGGCCGGCGGTCCCAAACACCACCGGCACCATGGAATGGACGACCCCCTCCACCCCTCTCCAGGCCAGCGGGTGGGTGAAGGTTTTGATGCGCAACAACTCCTCAAGGGTGGTTTGCAGCGCCCGGGCCGGGCCGGCTTCCATTTGGATGCCGGAATACAGCAGAGGCACATACAACTCCAGCACCCCGAAATAATCCCTGGCCGCCAAGGATGCCTCCACTTTGTCCTGGGGCAACCCCAAAACGGCTGCATCCCGCCGAACCTCGGCCTCCAGACCCTGGACCCGGGGGGCCACAGCCAAATCCTTGAAGTGAATATCCATGAACCTCCTGAAAATTGTGGGCACCCCCGGTGTTGAGGGGTTCCGCTGATTTGATGCTGCGTGTTTGGGTGATGCCGGGGAATGGTCAGGCCGCGTGATCCCCTTCGCGCAAATGTTCCGCCAGACGGAGCATCCCGCGGGTGAATTCCCGGGCCCGGTTTTCATCCCAGGCCACCAGGCAGGCCATAATCATCCCCTGGGTCAACCGTGAGGCATTGGTCAACTGAAACTTGAAATGGCGCTCCAACTGACGGAGCATCAAATACATATCCCCCACCCCGCCCCCATCCACCGAATAGGTTTCGTTATGGAACAGCATGGCCTTTTTGTAAAAATCCACCGGGGCCAGCAAAAAAGGATGGGTTTCGGTATTGGCCCGCACCACCTGAACCCCGCCGCCTCCCTTGGAAAACCCCGGACTTCCCACGGTTAAAAACCGGTTGGCCTTGAACATGGCGATATAGGTGATGACATCCTCCTGGATCAAATGCAAATGGGGAATGGCCTCTTTGGTCTCCTGCAAAAGCCTGATCAACTGCACATACCGGATATTGAACACCGAATGGCCCCGCATGGGGCGCTGTTCCGGCGAGGAATCCCAAATTTTGATCCGCTCCCGGCCTATTTCCCGGATGGGATACCCCTCCGGCGGAAAGAAGGATTTCCGGTCTTCCGCAGAAACCTCCAGCAGGGCCAGCAGCACCTCCAGCGCTTTTTCAAACCCCGGAAGCTGGTTTTCCTCCCAGGAGACAATGGCCTCATTCAGGTACGGCTCCCACAACAGCATGTGCCAGCGGATATAGGGCAGATAGGTTTTGGCCAGCATGGTGGGGGAATCATCCTCCACCTCCGGCAGGTCGGGGGTGGCTCCCTCCTGACCGGGTGCGGCCAACTCGGCCTCCAGGCACCACATCCCCAAAAACCGGGACAACCGGGCGGTTTCCAGCACCACCAGATCGCACTGGTCTCCGCTGCTGCGGTATCCCGGACGTTCAAAATAATCCTTCAACAACCGGTGAAACCCCTCCCGCCGCCCCTGGAACATCTGGGGAAACCGCCGCAAATCCCCCCCGTTGGCCCCTTTGTCTATCCGCAAAGCGGGGTCCTGTTCCATCCCCATATGAAACGCCTGGGATAAAACCCCTGAATCGTTAAGACGGTAGGGGATGATTCCCCTCCCTTCCGCCACCCTCTGCCAGTGGGATACAGCGGTTTCCGCCGCCTGCATATGGGGTTGGGAGGGGTTCGCTTCCACCACCTTTTTCAGGGATTCAAGGGATTTGATCAGTTTTTTAACCTCTTTTGATTGACCCGGAATCATGATTCGGCTTTACTTGGCAACTTTAGGATATGGATGGGTTCCCTTCACCCGGTTGGACGGCGGTTCACTTGATAAACAGCGAGCCCGCCCAGGGTGTGACAACCTTTCTATGGCAGACTACCCCCCCGGAAAAAAGTTGTCCAGCACACGGAAGCTCTCCCCATGGGAACCGATTTTCTCCTGCTGTTTTTTTGTGTGACTCTCTTCCCATATTGCCTTTATTCTGGTGGTGTTGATATAGATAATGATTGTCAACCAACCCATCTGTTTTGATAGGGGTCCCTTCTTTTTTAATGGGTCCTTTAAGGGGCAGGTTCATTGTGTGCTGTAAAGGGATCATCCTGCCCCGGCTTGGGCGGCCAGCCGGGTGTACCCATCCTATGTTCCAGTCTTTGCTTTTGTTTATTTGTTTTTAAACGATGCCCCCCGGGGGCAAAAGGGGTAAGGCACGGAATTCAAATCACATTCAGAGCGAAAGGCCAGACAATCAAGTGAACAGACGAGTCGAGCAGGCAGAAACCAAAACGGTCTCCAACCTGTTAAGGGAGGCCCTTGAAAAAGGTGGCTATCGGGATGTCAAGGAATGCGCCAAAGCCATCCGGGTTCCTTATGATTTGTTCAACAAGGTCATGGGGGGCCACATCCCCAAAGACCAGCAGTTGATGGATTACGCCAAGAAACTGAAAATTGATTACCGGGAACTCATCATGACCGCCTATCGGGAAAAAGCTCCCGATGAAATGAAAAAATACTTCAACTCGGTGGCATTGCTGGAACAACATGATGAAATTACCCAGGAAACCCTGGAAATTCTGGATTCCTTGACCACAGACCAAAAAAAGGAACTGCTGGCCCTTTCCCGCATCATCCGGCAGTCCCCCCGGGATGCCTGCCGCAAGACCACCAGCCTGATGGCCTTATACCAGCAGATGACCCCGGACCTGGCGGACCACTTTAATTCTTTGGTGCTGCTTTCCCTGCGCAATGACAAACTGGAGGGATTGAAAGAATTCCGCCGGGTGGTCGCCGAAACAAAACAGCCCCGGAAAAGCCGGGGTGGAATGTGAAAAGAAAACAATCCCAACCAAAAGATTGACAGACCCCCGTATGATATTGAATGATTCTGGTAACAAACTTCCCTCTGACCAGCCCCAACAGCGGGATTGAACCGGAGGGGTGGGTGAGTGGTTGAAACCGGCGGTCTTGAAAACCGTTGAACTTTCGCGAGTTCCGGGGGTTCGAATCCCTCCCCCTCTGCTACAGACAAACGATCTTTATCCGCCTGAATCCCCCCGCGGGCCATCCATTGGATGGGTTGCGGGTCCAGGCCCGCCCAATGTACCGGAGAGATGGCTGAGAGGCCGAAAGCGCCTCATTGCTAATGAGGTGAGTGGGTAACCGCTCCGGGGGTTCGAATCCCCCTCTCTCCGTTCCCCCCCCTTTTTTTTTG
>JAOUFO010000221.1 GCA_029858165.1 Deltaproteobacteria bacterium
GTGGGCCACTTGGTCAAACTGTTCCGGTGTAATGCCCAGCCCCTGGTGGGCCGCCTTTATATCCCGCCCCTGGTATTGCTTGGGGCCGCCCAGGGCCTGACTTAAAAAGTGGACCATGTGGCGTTTCTGGGCGGAAAGGTCCACGGTTTGAAACATGGGGGCCAGGGTGGGGTCCCCCAATATCCGGGAGTAAAAGGCCTCCACCACCACGGCGATGGTGTGTTCACCGCCTAGTTTTTGAAACAAAGATTCCGACTGGGGGGAAGCGTCCATGGGGGGTCTCCAAAACATGTTTTTGCAGGGGAATAGGGGTGGGGCCGCTTAAGGCCGTTCCCCCATTGTAACGCCAACCTTTCCAGAAGGTTTGGGGGAACCCCAAGAAGAAAGGCACCCGCACCCCCCTTTTACGGGCTTTGAAGAATGCGGAACCCGGAACCCTCTTGTATCCCACCGGGGAATCAGATAGAAAATGGGGTAGCGGATGGCGGAGTGGAACGACCCAGCCCCCGATTCCCGCTTCAAACACTTTTCCCCCAAAGGTTATGATGAAATCCCGCATGTTCGCCGGAATCCCCCTGGCTTTGATGCTGATGGTGTTTGCCGCCCAAACCGCCCCGGCCAAAGGCAATGATGAATTGTGGGAAATGACCCAGAAGATGGAAGGCATGGATATGCCCCAGCTTCCCCCCGGAATGTCCATGCCGGGCATGAGCCCCACCCGCACCTGCACCCCCAAGGGAAAAACAGCCCCCCCCGGCAAAAAAGACTGCAAGGTTTTGGAGCAAAACCAAAGCGGTGACACCCTGAAGTTCAAGGTAAGCTGCCCGGACGGCCTGATGGAGGGTCAGGTCACCCGCACATCGGATACCATGAAAGGAAAATTCACCATGACATCCAAGGGCAGAAAACCCATGACCATGGTGATGAGCGGCAAAAAAGTGGGAACCTGCGACGCCGGTGAGGAGAAAAAAAAGAATGACCAGAATATGGGCAATATCAAACGGCAGATAGCCCAAGCGCAGGCGGAAGGAGCCGCCCAGACGGACAAAACCTGCCGGGAACAGTTGGATATGGGGTTTTACTACAATTATATGGATGCCAAGGCCCCCTGCGCCAAATACCGCAAAAACTTTTGTCAGTCCATCACCACGGATACCGGATACACCCGTTTGGTGGATGTGACCAGCCACCCGGAATCGGTTCCCTCCTTTCAAAAGAAAATGACCTTCAATGAGGTGGCCAACGCCTGCGGCCAGAAAAACCTGACCCAGAACGTTTGCGGCAATTCCCTTGCCGGTCAAAAGTATGGCTTTTTAAAAAAATACTGCCCGGCTGAATCGGCCAGGGAGAAAAAACGGGCCGAAAAGGTGTGCGCCAGATGGCAGGTTACCAGTGAGCATTTTTCCAAGAAGGATTATAATCTTTGCAGTGCTTATGCCGGTGGCGGCGGCAACAATGAAGACGATTCGGGTGAGAGCGCGCCGCCCCCCAGCCGCCCGGCCAAAGCCGCCAAATCCAGCGCGAAACATTCCGCCAAACAAGCCGGCCAGGATGCCGCCATAGACACCGGAACGGATGCCGCCAAGCATGCCCTGAAAGGGCTGCTGGGCTTTTAGCCCCGGCAAATGGCTTGAATCATCAGAACACAACAATAAGGGCGGCTCTGGCAGCGGTTACGCTGGGGGCCGCCCTGTTTTGTTTTTGGGAACCCGCTCTGGGGAAGGATGCACCCCCGCTGGAAAACCGGTATCCCCGGTTGGCCGCCGCCTATCTGGTGGAGGTAAACGGTCAGCCTTTATGGGGTGCCGGAGTGGACCGCCCCATGGCCCCGGCCAGTCTGGTCAAATTGATGGCTGCCCTGGTGGTGCTGGAGGACTATCATCCTGAACGCTGGGTGGTGGTCAGTCCCAGGGCCGCCAACATCCATCCGATCCGTCTGGGGCTGCGGGCCGGGGACCAGGTGCGGGAGGCCGACCTGCTGGCAGCCATGCTGATTCCTTCTGCCAATGACGGCTGCCAGGCCCTGGTGGAACACCACGGCCCCGGCGGTCCCGCCTTTTTGGATAAAATGAACGGCAAGGCTCAAACCCTGGGGTTGACCGCCACCCGGTTTGCCAACCCCTGCGGGTTTGACTCGCCGGGCCAGCAATCCACCGCCAGGGATCTGGCCCGGCTGGCCCGTGAGGCCCTGCGCCATCCGGTGATTGCCCGGTTGGCGGCCACCCAGAAAATGGAAATCACCACCCGGCGGGGCAAAACCTATTCCTTCCGCTCCGGCAACGCCCTGCTGAGGTTTATGGAGGGAGCCGACGGGGTGAAAACCGGATACACCCAAAAGGCGGGCAAATGCCTGATTCTTTCGGTAACGCGGGAGACGGATACGGTGCTGGTGGTGATGCTGAAGGCCAAAGACCGCTGGTGGGGGGCCGTCCGGCTGACGGAACAGGCCTTCGCAACCCTTCACCCCCCGGCAGCCAACCCGGCGGCCCGCCCCCCAAACGGGGGCGCAATCCCATAAAAGGCCTCATGTTCATCGGGAAATGGTCCGCGGCAAAAACCTTTTGGCCCATGGGGTTGATCACCGCGGCGGCGGGGTTGGCCTATGCCGACAGCTTTTGGGGGGTGGTTCAGTTTGATGACCACCCGTCCTTTCTGGATTTTCCCCCCGCCGCCTCATGGGCCGCCTGGTGGGATTCCCTGCCGGCCATCCGCCCTTTGTTGAAGGCGAGCTATGTGTTCAACAACACGTCCGGGTGGGGGGTGGCCGGATTCCATCTGGTGAACCTGGCCCTTCATCTGGCCAACAGCCTGTTGGTGTACGGGTTGCTGACCCGGCTGGTCCACCCTGCAAGAAGGGGTCTCCCCACCGGGCCCTCCATCCCTCCCGCGCCGGTCCCGGCGGCAATCCCCCTGGTGACCGCCCTGGTGTTTGCGCTTCACCCGGCTCAAACCGAGGCGGTCACCTATCTTTCCGGGCGGTCCGTATCCCTGATGGCCTTTTTTTACCTTTCCTCCATGATGTTTTACAGCAGGGGGACCCCCTGGGGCCGCGGCCTTTCCCTGGGGGCTTTTGGGCTGGCCCTGCTGGTAAAGGAAACCGCCGTAACCCTGCCCGCCGCCCTGCTGTTGTGGGAGGTTGCCGCCCGGCCTGCCCGGCGGCTGCCCGGGATTCTGGCACATCAATGGCCCCATTGGCTGATGCTGGCGGCGGCGTTGGCGACCTTTGGGGCGGCCCCCATCTACGCCCCATACCTTCAGGCCTCCCTGACAACCCGCCCGATAGGGGAAAACCTGGTGCTTCAGGTTCACGCGGTGTGGTATCTGCTGGAAGGGGCGGTACTGGTCCACCCCCCCAACATAGACCCGGACCTGGCCTGGGCCATGGGCCATTCCCCCCCGTTGGCGGTCAAAGGGTTGGTGTTGGCGGGGCTGGCGGGGTGGGGGGTGTTGGCGGTCTTTAAACGGCCCATCCTGGGGTTTGGTCTGGTTTGGTTTTTTCTCCATCTGGCCCCCACCAATTCCCTGATTCCCCGGTATGATCCGGTGAATGACCGGCAATTGTATCTTCCAATCATGGGGCTGGCCTGGGCTGTGGGGCTGGCCGGGGTTGCGGGATGGGAAAAAATACAGGGGCTTTTCCGGGGCATTCCCAGGGGAATCCTTCCGGGGATGGCGGTCCTGGTGGTGATCTGGCTGGGTTTGGGGACGGCTTCCCGCAATCTGGATTACCGCAGCGAGGTGGCCCTGTGGGAGGCCACGGCGGCCCAATCCCCCCGCAAGGGGCGGGTGTTCAACAACCTGGGATACGCTTACCACCGGG
>JAOUFO010000222.1 GCA_029858165.1 Deltaproteobacteria bacterium
TCATGCGGGATGGGTTTTCCACCGGGATGTTGGAGAAGGTGGCGTTGGGCACATAAATCAGCCGCTTTTGAAACGTGCGGATGCGGGTGGTGCGCCAGCTGATATGCTCCACGGTGCCTTCCACGTGGATGGCGGGCATGTTGATCCAGTCGCCGATGGTAAACGGGCGGTCCAAAAACACCATCAGCCCGCCGAACAGGTTGGACAGCAAATCCTTGGCGGCAAAGCCCACCGCGATGCCCCCCACCCCCCCAAAGGCCAGCAGGCCGGAAATGCTGAACCCCAGGGTCTGCATCACCACCAGCCCGGATGTGACATAAATGGAGATTCTAAGCAGCTTGCCCAGGGTGGCCACGGTGGCCTCATCCACCCCCCCTTCGCGTTCCCCCTGTTCGGTCTTTTGCTTTTGTCCGGCCACATAGGCGGCCTCCCCGTTTTTGGCCAGATTCAGGAAAAACAGGGTCAGGGCCACAATCACCCCCAGTTGGCGCAGGGGGGTGATGTATTGAAAGGCGGGGGTATCGGCCACCTCTCTGGCCATTTCGGCGGCAAATGTAATGGCCAGCACCCAGATCAACACACTCACCGGCTTTTGCACGGCCCCCACCAGGGCTTCATCCCACACGGTTTGGGTGTGGGAAACCAGATTGCGTTCCAGGCGGGCCAGCAGCTTTTTCACCACCCAGCTAAGCACCAGGGCGGAAAAAATCACCAGGAAGGGTTTGATCACCCAAGCCGCTTCGGCGGGCATTGCGGGGGAAACAAATGACGAAAAATCAAATTCCATGAAGGTCTCTTTAAAACTGAATAGGAAATACCTGCATCAATGGCCTTTTTTTTACCAATATATCCAAAACCGCGCCATTAAGATTCATCCTCTGAAATTGAATTAAGGAGGGGAGGTAACTCCTCTTCCAAAGAGTTGGCGTTTTCTTTGGGGGTTGGCAAATTTTCCGGCAATGTTCCCCCTAATTCCTGGATGGTTTTGCGAACTTTTTTTCCAACCTCAAAATGAGTGTCATTGGCCTTTTCCCTGCCCTGTATGTTTTCCCGGCGAAGTTTTTCCTCGGTCTGGGTAGCGCGGAACAAATTGGCGGCCAACTCTGTGCTTCCCATATAGTCTAAAATTTTCTGATTTTTTTTCAGCTTTTTTTTGGCGTGGATGGATTTGGCATCCAATCCCCCATAAAGCCCTTTGTACCCGTGATTTTGAAAGACCGCGAAATCCAGATTTGTTTCAACACCGGCCGATTGAGCGGCCTCAACAAGCTGTTTGTTGTGTTCTTTCAATTCATTTCGCAGGAAAATTCTTTTTTGGTTTTCTTTGAGCCCTTGAAAGACCTTATCGTCGGACAGTTCCTGGCGGCGGGTTTGTATGGCAAAATAGGATTGCCCTGTGGCTATCACTAATTTTGAGGGATCACCATTTTGGACATTAAGATAGCAGGCGTATCTGGAAAGTTTTACATCCTGGACAGGGCGTTTGGCCCCGGAGCCAATATCAACCATAGCGAGGAAGTCCTCGAAATGGTCCTTTATGGTCCGACCACTGTTGCGGCAGGCTGCTTTTGCCTTTTCAATAACAGGAACAAAGTGTCTGTATTCGGAATATTCAAGGATTTTGAACAATTGCCGGGCAGTCCAGTATTCCGATCCTGAAGGGTCGGTGGATTTTAACCGCTCAAAAATAAGCGAATGGCTCTTTTCAATCTCTTTGTCACCCATCAGACAGCTCTCCGAAAAATCAGGAGGGATCAGCCTCCAACCATTGTTCCTTGCTACAGGTATGGGTGAAGCATTTGGTTTGGTGATTTTCGCTTACAATTGGATTGAATAACCCGAAAAAGGCCCTCAAGAAAAAATGGTTTGGTTTGATTGAAAACAAAGGGAGGTACAATGGCCGGGATCCGGGCCGGATGGGCTGTAGAAACCAGATGATCAAGCGTGTAATGCCGAGGGTGGGAATCGAACCCACACGGGGTCACCCCCACTGGATTTTGAGTCCAGCGCGTCTGCCAATTTCACCACCTCGGCCTGCTGTTGGAACACTTGCAAAATTCTGGGTATTTTCACCCGGTTTGTCAAGGGGAACAACCCGGGGAAATCCTGGGGGGGGCGGCCCCCCGCCATTTAGAAGCTGGCCACCAGCACCGACACCGAATGGGATGAAAACTCCATCCACCCGGCGGGCAGAATGCCCAAAAACACCACCCCCGCCAGGGATGCGGTGATGGCCACCGCCAGCGGCAGGCTGAAAGCCGGTTTTTCGTTGATGGACTTGCTGTCCTGGGGCTGCATGTACATCACCACCACAATGCGCAGGTAGTAATACACGCTGACCACGCTGTTTAACACCCCCACGATGGCCAGCCAGATATACCCCTGGTCCACCACCGCTTTGAAAATCTGAAACTTGCCCACAAAGCCGCCGGTTAAGGGAATGCCCATCATGGACAGCATAAACACAAACATGGCCAGCCCCAGCAGGGGGGATACATAGCCGAACCCTTTGTAATCGTCAAAGGTCAGCCGCTCATTTTTGGGGGTGGCGGCCAGAATCAAAATGGCAAAAACCCCGATGTTCATAAACACATACACCAGGGAATAAAACAGGATGGCCCCCAGCCCTTCTTCGGTGGCCACCACCAGGGCGGCCAGTATGTACCCCGCATGGGCGATGGACGAATAGGCCAGCATCCGCTTGATGTTGTTTTGCTGGATGGCCACCACATTGCCCAGGGTCATGGTCAGGGCGGCCAGCACCCAGAACACCATATCCCATTCGTTGTGCATGCGGCCCAGCCCTTCTATCATCACCCGGATCAGGGCGGCAAACCCGGCGGCCTTGGGCCCCACCGAAAGAAACGCGGTGACGGCGGTGGGGGCGCCCTCATACACATCCGGGGTCCACATGTGAAACGGCGCCAGGGCCAGCTTAAAGCCAAACCCCACAATCAACAGCCCCATGCCGAACCAGATATAGGGGTTGGAATACATTTCCGGCTGGGCCAAAGCGGCCCCTATTTTGCGCAGATGGATGGTGCCGGTGGCGCCGTAAATCATCACCATGCCGTACAGCAGAAAGCCTGTGGCAAAGGCCCCCAGCAAAAAGTACTTCATGGCGCTTTCGTTGGACCGCACATCGGCGCGCAACATGCCGCACAGAATGTAGCTGGATATGGACAATATCTCCAGCCCCACAAAAATCATCAGCAGGTCCAGGCTGGACCCCATCACCATCATCCCCCCGGTGGCAAACAGCAGCAGGGCGTAGTATTCGCCGTATTTCAGGCCGGATTTTTCCAGATAGGGGATGGAAATCAGAATGACCAGCGCCGTGGCGGTGACAAACACCAGGTTAAAGGCCAAAGAAAAATCGTCGGCAATCACCGATCCGGAAAACCCCTGGCCGCCCCAGCCCAGTTGAACAGCCGAGGCATACCCGGCGGCGGCCAGCGAAAGCAGACTCACCACGGCCAAAGGGGTGGTGGATCCGCTCCGGCGGAGGGTTTCCAGCAGCAGAACCACCATTCCCATGCCGAACATGATCATGGAAGGCAGGATGGTCTGAAAGTCTATCTGGGTGAGCTGAAAGGTCATGGATGCTCCGGTGGTGTTGGGTGTGGCAGTCTGGTTAAAATCTGCCCGAAACTCATTTCTAAATTCAATGGGTCCGAGACCTCTGCATAACTGCCAAAAGCTCCCGTTTTGATAAAAAAGCGGGGGTTTGGGGGCCGCAGGCCTCCAATCAGTTCAACCCCCTTCCCTTTGGGAAGGGGGCAGGGGGATGGGAGAAAACGAGTTGTGCAG
>JAOUFO010000223.1 GCA_029858165.1 Deltaproteobacteria bacterium
TTTCCGGGAGGATGACACCCTGTTGCTGCTGTTGTACCGGGAAATGGCAGGCCCCTTACGCTCCCAGAAACAAAAACCTTTGAGGCTGGCCCATTTGATGGTGGATGAGGCCCAGGATTTTTCGCCCCTGGAACTGGACCTTCTATTGGGGCTGGTGGATGAACCCCGGTCCGTCACCCTGGCCGGGGATGCCGCCCAAAAACTGTTTTTGCACAACGGATTCAACACCTGGCAGGACGTGCTGACCCACCTGGGTCTCAAAGGCACCTCCATCGCCCCCTTGAAGGTGGGGTACCGCTGCACCGGGGAGATAATGGAGTTGGCCGCTCATGTTTTGGGACCCCTGGCCGCGGACCGCACCTGGCAGGCCACCCGGTCCGGGGCGCCGGTGGAACTGCTGACCTTTTCGGACCGGGGGCAGGCGGTGGCCATGCTGGCCCAGTCCCTGCGGCTGCTGGCCGGACGGGAACCCTCCAGCTATGTGTGTGTGATCGCCCGCCACCCTCAGCAGGCCCAGCTCTATTATCAGGGGTTGGCCGCCGGGGATGTGCCCCGGCTGAGGCGGGTGGACCGGCAGAATTTCGCTTTTGCTCCGGGGGTGGAAGTGACGGACATCACCCAGGTAAAAGGGCTTGAATTTGATTATGTGATTTTGCTGGATGTGGATACAGTGAACTACCCGGAGGATGATCCCTCCCGCTATATGTTGCATGTGGGGGCCACCCGGGCCGCCCACCAATTGTGGCTGGTGTGCTGCGGGCAGCCATCCCCCCTGCTGCCCCCCGCTTTGTTGGAAACCGATTTGTAAGCCCGCCGGAACTTGCCTGCCATCATTCGCTTTCTTGCTTGCCAGTCTGCCCCCGGTTTGGATATAAACAGCTATACATCCCAACCACACAACCATCCCCCGCATCACCGGGCGGGATGACGGGATCACACCATGAACCAGCAGAGGCGGCATGCAACCCATACCTGTGAGAAGGAACAGCAACCATGTTTCAGGCCGGGGGTCGGCTGGAGGGCGGCCCTGGATCAGATGGCCGGGACTTCCGGCCGTCATTTTGGCGGCGTTGCTGCTGACGGCCTCCCCCGTTTTGGCCCAGTACTCGGATGAACCCACGGGAGAGGGGGAAGGGCCGGGCCAAAGTGTGGATGATGTGCTGAACGCGGTGGACGGCAAAAGCTCCCGTTCCGGCGGCGGGGGCGGAGACGGGGACACCCTGTGGGAGGTGTACGGTTCCCAGGATTTGATGGATTTCTGGGTGGAAGCCCGCAAAGACGGCACCCGGGTATCCGAGCATATCACCGGCAAAGGATACGGCGCCGGGCTTAGGGCGGTGGCGGAATCCGGACCAACCTTTGACGGCAGCATTCATTGGGGGACGGTTCAATCCGCATCGGCCACGGAATATGTGGGCTACTTCAATGTGGGCAAAAACGACTACGTCTCCCACGGCTATTACGGCACCCTGGCCTTGACCGGGGGATATACGGCCATGATGGGGGATTGGGCTTATCCTTTCCGCCCCTGGCTGGAATTCGGCATGGGGCTCAACTATGTTACCGTGGTGTACAAACTGCAAAATGATTTTCTGGTCAGCCCCTATGATGTCCAACATTATGTGGACGGCCTGTTGATTTCCGTCCATGCCCGGGCCGGAGCCATGCTGTTTGATACGGTCAACCTGACCGCCGGGTTCACCCTGTCGGAATCCAAGGACGCGGGGGGATCCCGTACCGAACAGTACAAACAAAACGGATACGGCAAGGCGACTTTGGCCTACACCCAGGGGTATCTGGCGGTGGGGTATGTGTTTTAACCCCACCCTTCCCTGGGGTCAACCACCGCCGGGGGTTGTGGAACCCGCTTTTTTCCAAAATCAGAAAGATGTTCAATCATTGTGCTGATGTTTCAATCCATCCTAAGGAGAATTGTCCATGAATCATTCCGGCGGCAACGATATTATGGGACTGGTGTTTGTGGTGGCATTGGCGGTGGGGCTGCCCATTTACTACTACAACAAGCTGGTGAGCCTGAAGAACATGGCCTTAAGCGCCTTCAGTTCCATGGATGTGATGTTGAAAAAGCGGTACGACCTGATCCCCAATCTGATTTCGGCGGTGCAGGCTTATATGAAGCACGAGCGGGGAACCCTTTCGGAGTTGACCGAACTGCGCACCAAGGCCATGAGCGCATCCATCACCCCGGAAGAGAAAATGGCGGTGGAAGGGCAGATCAGCCACGCCTTGAAAGGGCTGATGGTCCAGGTGGAGGCCTACCCGGATCTAAAAGCCAGCAACAACTTTGTACAACTGCAAGGCTCCCTCAATGTGGTGGAGGAGGACATATCCGCCTCCCGGCGCAATTACAATGCGTCGGTGGTGGATTACAACAACGGCCTGGAGCAGTTTCCCTCCAATCTGTTTGCCGGTCTGATGCGCCTGAAACCCATGAAAATGTTTGAAATCACCGAAGCCGAACGGCAGAACGTGGATGTGAAAAGCCTGTTTAAGGCAGATTAACCCCCAAACCCCCGCTTTTTATCAAACCGGGAGTTGGTGGCAGTTCTCCGGATGTCTTGTTCCCTGAATACGACCCATTTTTTGGAATTTCCATGAAACCATTGAAGGATTTTGAAGCGTTTTTCAACCAGAAGGTCAAAGGGGATGTTGTTGCGCTGGAATCCATCCGCCAAGCGGGGCAACAGGGGGAATCCGACCTGAAGCGGCAAAAACGGACCCTGGGGTTTATGCTGCTGTTTTCGGCCCTGGGGGGGCTGGGGATGGTGATTTTCACCATCCATATGGTGACCACCTATGCTCCGGATAAGGAGTACCTGATCCCCATCGCGGCCATTCTGTTTTTTTTCGGCAGCCCTTTGTTGGTCTATCTTTACGGGGTGTGGAAGTTCGGGTCCCGGTGGGGCCAAAGCCCCACCGGAAAATCCGGCTTCGCCCAAAAATCCGCCGCCTACCAGGATGCCTTTGCCAAGCTGGAACAATCCTTTCGGGACAAAGATGTTATCCGGCGGACAGCGGCCTTTCTGCTTCCCGACGCATCTTATGAGAAGGACCGGTCCATCCCCCAGGAAACGGTGCAATCCAGCCTGTTGATGAACCATATCTGGCCCACCCTCAAGGAATATGCCGGGGATGATTATTTTTCGGGAAAAGTTGGGGCCACCCCTTTTGAAATGTCCGAGGTGCGGCTGGCCTACATGAAGAAAATCCGCCGGGACAAAAGCACCATCTGGGTGAAGGCCCATGAAGTGGGGATGTTCATGGCGTTGGATTTTAACAAACCTTTTCGGGGCCAGACGGTGGTTTCGCCGGATATGGGGCAGGATCGGCTGGCCCATTCCGCCATTTCGCTGTTGGATGGGGTGAGCTGGGTTTTGGGGGGGCTGAACCGGATGCTGGGCCGGGATGAGAACCCCTGGAAAGACCTGGAAAAGGTCCAATTGGAAAACCCTGAATTTGAGGCTTTGTTTGATGTGCGCTCTTCAGACCCGCAACAGGCCCGTTATATTTTTTCCCCCTCGTTTATGGACCGGCTGGTGACGTTTCACAAAAAAACAGCCGCTGTCAAAACAACCGAAATCAATGAGCAGGATGCCTCCAAACAGGTCTATCTTTCTTTTGTGGGCGCCAAACTGTTTGTGTACCTGGATATCGGGGAGATGTTCGCCCCGGATATGGACAAACCCATGGGGGATTTCGCCCCGTTTGAAAAATACCACCAGCAGCTTTCCCTGGTGGAAACCCTGGTGGAGGACCTCAACCTGAACACCCAGATTTGGG
>JAOUFO010000225.1 GCA_029858165.1 Deltaproteobacteria bacterium
CCGGTATTTTTTAAAACTGGGGTTTCTGGACGGAATGCCGGGGCTGTTTTTGATTCTGGTGGATAATTTTGAATTTCCCGTGCGGTATTTTAAACTGTGGTATTACACCCGCCACCCGGAAACCCTTCCCCCGGAGCCGTTTAAGACGGACCCCGAAACCACCCCCTGACCCCTTCCCCGTTTTTCCCGTATTTTCTCACAGAGAACGAGGCCTCTGCACAACTCGTTTTTTCCCATCCCCCCGCTTTTTTATCAAAACGGGAGCTTTTCGCAGTTATGCAGAGGTTTCAGAACTTATTTTTCGTGATCAACCCATCCGCCAACCCCGGGCCGGAACCGTTTTTGCACAACAGATAAAGAACATTCACGGGGGGATTGGGTCTGGGAAACCGGCAGGTGAAACCATGGGGTTCCTATTGGGGTTTGGAAGACAGACCGCTGTTTTGGCCTTGCTACGGCTGGGGAGGATGTTTCCAACCCGTCGGTTTGTGGCCTTGTTGCTTTCGGTCATGCTGGCGGCGGGATTGTCCCTGACGGCGGGAGGAGGGGAGCGGGTTGCCCTGGCCCAGGAGCCGCCAGGCGCCTCTCCGGCGGCCCCGCAAATTCCCGGTCAGCCTGCGGCCACCCAGCCTGCGGTGAACCCACCCGGTCAGCCTGACGGTGGACCGCTCCCCCCCAAGCCCGCCCTGGCTGATGGCTCCCCGGTGGCTGATGGCCCCTCCCCGGAAGCAATCCCGGAGCCGCCCCCTGAATCTCCTCCTTTGGAGGAAATCCGCTGGGATTCCCCGCAAATCGGCTGGATCACCCCGCTGAAATCATCCCAGGGCATGGCCTATCCGTTGGTGCGCTGGGGGTTTGAAACCGGAACCCCCTGGGCCGAAACCACCCGGTTTGACCTGGATACCAGCCGGGTGGCCTACAGCCGCGGATTTTCCTTTGGCGCCCCCGTTCAATGGGTTTTGCGGGCCAAAGGCGAGGCCCTGACAGCAGGGGGCGGGCTGGACCTGTACCACAACGGGCGGCGAATGCGGGAATCATCCTACTACGGCAACAGCCTGGGCACGGCCTTCGGGTTGCGCTACCATTCCTCCCCCCAATGGGTGTTCTGGCTGGAAGGGGGGTACACCCTGCACAATTTTTTTGCCGCCCCTCCCACCGAGGATGCCTTTATCCTGCCTTCCAATTTCAGCCTGACAGAGGTGAGAACCGGGTTTGAAGGACAGTTCCGGTGGGGACGTCATGGGGGAGGGATCAAAGGGGAGCTTATCCAGGCCACCCGCACCGGCTGGCATGAATGGGGGCTGGACCCAGAAAAAACCGGAGGAACCCGCTACACCCGAATGAAACTGCTGTTGAATCAGGGGCTGGATTGGGGGCGGCGGCAAACCACCTTTATCACCCTGGAGGGGGGCATGGGGTTCGGCCTGGATTTGCTCAGCGGCTTCCGGGTGGGGGGGGTGGGCAGCGAATTTGAGGCAGGGGGCCATTACCGCAACGAATATCCGGGCTGGATGGTCTGGATGGCCAACTTCCGCCATGAAATCCGTCTGCGGAGCGGCCTGGTCATCCATTTGTATTATGACAAAGGCGAGGTGGTTCGGTTGGACCTCCCTTATCTGAAACAGGACCCTTCCATGTCCCGGCTGTTCAGTTTGGGAGCAGGGTTTGTGACGGCCCTGCCCGGCCGGAAGGATTGGAAGCTGCGGTTTCAGTACCGGGAAGGTCTGCTGGCCCGCCCCGATTCCCCGGACCCGGACCGTCGCCAGGTGTCGCTGGTCATCGGGGAAGCCTTTTAAAATTCTCCCCGGAGCCCACTTTCCCTTGGCCCGCCCCGGCGGTCCGGGTTAGGGTGGAGAACCTCCTTTCATCACTCCAGACTTCCGCCCCTATGGATTTCCACCCAACCCTCGCCGCCATCCATCGGGAAACCGCCCCTTTGCTGCACCCCGGACAGGCAGGGGTTTACACCCCCCATCCCCAACGAAACATCACCGCCATCATGGCCCACATTCTGGCCCTGCTGGACCGCCCCACTTTGGGCGCCGGGGTGCTGGATGCGGCCCTGCCCCCCGGCTCCCCCCGCAAAGCCCGGCGGGTGCTGTTGCTTACCATAGACAGCCTGGGTTTTAAGGAACTGGCCGCATCCAGATTGTTGGCCGGGCTGTATGGTCCTTACGGTTGCTGGCTGACATCGGTGTTTCCTTCCGTCACCAGCGCGGCCCTGACGGCCATTTATCAGGGGCTGTCCCCGGCCCGTCACGGCATTCTGGGCCATACCATTTACAAAGATTTCGGCATGGTGGACACCCTGACCATGAAGCCCAAAGGGGGAGGCAAATCCATCCGCGAGGGGGGGTTTGCCAAACACCGCTGGCGCTGGGAACCGGGGCTGATGGAAACCCCGGCGGCCCAAGGGCTGGGCAGCGCCATTTTGGTCAACCAGAACATCGCCGGAAGCGGTCTTTCCCAGTTTGCCTACAAGGGAATCCCCATTGTTCCTTTTGCCGAAACCCTGGAGGCCCTGGACAAAGCGGCCCGGATGGTATCCGGTCCCACCGCTTTTGCCAGCGTGTATCTGGCCGGGGTGGATTACCTGATTCACGCCTACGGCGGCACCAGTTCCCAGGTGGCCATGGCCATCCATCAGATTGAAGAAGACCTGTGTTGGATGGTAAACCAGATGGCACCGGAGGTGGTGGCCGAAACCACCCTGGTGATCGCGGCGGACCACGGCCAGTGCGATATCACAGAAAAAATCCCCCTGCCCCTCCCCTTTTTGGATTGGGCACAGGCAAACCTGCGGGGGTTGGGGTTTTCCGGCCGGGCGATGCATGTGTATCTGAATCCGCAAAGCAACCCCCTGAAGCCGGAGGAGGTAACATCCCGGCTGAAGGAACTGGTGGGAGACAAAGGCTGGGTGATGCCCTTCAGCGAGGCCGGGCTGTTGGCTGGCGGCGGGGCCGCTGAGGCCCCCCAACAAACCAGAATCCGGGAATCCCTGGGGGATTGGGTGGTGGTGCTTCATCCCGGAATCAACTGGGATAAAACCGGCACGGTTTATCACAATCCAAAATACAGTTCCCCGGTGGTCAGCCAGCATGGGGGGCTTTCCTGGGATGAAATGTTCGTGCCCCTGATTTCCGCCCCCCTGGGGGCTGTTCCCCGCGGCGGAACCCTGTAAAAAACGATCGCGGCAGAGTTGGGGGGCCTGCGCCCCCCAAACCCTCCATTTTTTCCCAAACGTGAATTTCGGGTAGTGATTGGCCCGTCTCAGGGGATATGATGGATTTACGGGTTTTCCTTTCATTTTTGGGGGGGCGGGCCTGTTTCTCTATCCGCCGGTTTTAAAAAGGCTTTTATGTCCCCTGCGGGGTGTTTTTGGTGTAAGCCCAAATTTTTCCAACCATCCCTTATGCGCTCTTTCCTTACCCTTGCTTCCGGTTTCAACAGGAACGTGACGCCTTCCAAAGCCATCCGCTTGGTTGTGGTGATGGCCGCCCTTGCCTTGGGGTGGCTTTCCAGCTTTGCTTCCGGGGCTTGGGCGGTTTCTCCGGTGTCCCCGCATCCAGTGACCGCCCCCCCCCTGGTGCTGACAGATGGAGAAACCGTCTACCGGATGAGCCTCCATGCCGATTATATGGAGGAACCTTCCGGGCAATGGAGCTTGCAACAAGTCACCTCCCCCTCCGGGGCCAGGAATTGGAAACCCTGGGAACAGGACACCATCAGCATCGGGTTTTCATCTTCAGCCTATTGGTTCCGAATCGCCATAGATAACCGGACCCGCCAAATGGA
>JAOUFO010000224.1 GCA_029858165.1 Deltaproteobacteria bacterium
CATCACCAGGTTTTGGTGAGGGTTGTGGCCCCTAACGGCCGCCGCCTGATCCACCACTGCCAGTGTGCGCCCCCAATCTTCCGGGCGGCCTGCAAGCCGTTCCAACTCAGGAAAATACGGCATAATTCCCAGGGGCCCGGCGTATTTCAGCCCATGGGATGGCCGGGAGGCATGCAGTAGCAGCTTGCGGAATTCCTCCCACAGCCGCTCGGGGGGCAATTCGTGCAAATCCTGACCGCGGCAGATAGCCAGGGTCTCCTCCGGAATGTGGAGATTGAACCTGCCCACAAACTGCATGGCCCTCAGCACACGCAGGGGGTCCTCTCCGAAAGATTCCCCCACATGCCGCAGTTGGCCGGTTTCCAAATCTCCCTGTGCATGAAATGGGTCCAACAATTGCCGGGATAAAAAATCATACCCCATGGAATTGATGGTGAAATCTCTCCTGGATGCGGCTTCCTCAAAGGTCATGTGGGGGTCCGGTTCTACCTGGAAGTGTTTGTGCCCCTTGCCGATTTTGTTTTCCCGCCGGGGAACGCTTACATCGTATTCGGCCTCCCGGGTGGTCAGCTTCAACACCCCGAAATGGCGGCCAACCGTATGGACCGGCCCAAAAGCGGTTAACACCTGTTGAAGCTTCTTGGGGGACAGGCCGAACACCTCCAAATCAAAATCCTTGCTGTGGGGCACTCCCAGAAGACAATCCCGCACCCAACCTCCCACCAGCAATGGGCGCCCGCCCGCCCGTTGAATGGCATCACCGATGCGGTAAACTTCGGTGGTTAAGGGAAACCTGGAATCGGGGGAGGTCATGACAATATGCGAAAATTGTTTGGCTTGCAAAAAACCGGCAGGGTCGGATATCTCAGGCAGGATTGAAGAGGATTCAGGGCAAATCCTTTAAAAATCTCTTCATTATGCACCCGGGTTCCGGCGGTTGTCAAAACATGAACCCCGATAGGCCGAAATAAATGCAAATTAAATCAATCATAAAGACACCCGTCGCCAAAAAATAAAAAAAATGGGTGTTAGTTTCGCTTTGGCTTGTGCTGGAGGATAAATTGTGGAATTATTGTGGAGAAATTGTGGAGGAGGGAAGTTATTGTGCCACAAAGTTCATGGGGTTCGTTCAACCGGATAAATGAGAACCCGACACAAAATGGAGGCTGACTGCTATTTTTTTTCCCATCTGAAAAAAAGGGTGGGAAAAACAGGGGTTGCAAATCTATCCAAGGGGGACATCGTCTCAAACAACAAGGTTGGGTGAGAATGTTGTGGCGGCCGGATGCCTTTTCGGCAGGGTTATGTAAAACCGGCAGGTTTTAAAAAAAGACCTTCGGATGAAAAAATTGGTTGACAGTGCGGAAAGATGAATGTTCAAATTAATAATGGTTTTAGGATGTTGCTACAGGTCGTGTTAGAAGTGCATTAGTCCGTGATTGAATTCACCAGGAGGGAATTCAAAAACCCAACCTTTCAGGAGAAATAAAATGAAGAAGAAATTAACCATCCTTACCGAGGCGGACACACAGGCTTTGCTAAAGGGCGTTTGGGGCCGGTGGGGCGAAAGAGACCGCCACATTCTTTCCTTCCTGCTGCATACAGGCCTTAAAATCCAGGAGTTCGTGGATCTGAAAGTGGAAGACATGTACACTGGAAACCGGGTTCGCAAAACCTTGATTATCGGCGGCAACAAAGAAAAACCGGAGCGTCGGGTTCCCCTGGATCGTGTGGCCCGTGAATCCGCCGCGATGATTCTGGAATTCAACCGCCGCCATGGATTTAAACTGGAAAACGATGAACCCTTTATCGTGAGCCGCCAGCGGAACAAAAAAGATGGCAGTTACCACATCACCCCCCGGCAGGTGCAACGCATTGTAAAAAGTTTGAGGGAAGACGCCAAAATGGGAACCAAAACCACCCCCCAGACCCTGCGCCACACCTTTGCCAAAACCATGTTGGATAACGGGATGGATTTGCAGGAGGTTCAAAAGCTTTTGGGCCACCGCTCAATCAAAACCACCCGCGATCTTTACGGGATTTAGGGGGTTTCCAATTTGTTCCTGGCTTCAAAGGGTTCCCGGTCGGAAAGTGGTTCCGACCGGTTGGTTTTTTAAGGGGCCTTGGCCCTGTGTTCCCCAGGATTGGATGAGGAAACCCTGTGGAATAGATGACAAACTCACATGAAAGAGGGTTGGCTATGGGAGCTTTGAGAGCGTTCGGTCCGCTTATTGGCAGGGTGTTGATTTCCACCATATTTTTGCTTTCATCCATTGGTAAAATCATGGATTGGAACGGGTCGGCCCATTACATGGCCGCCAAGGGTGTGCCTTTGGTGCCCTTGTTTTTATCCATTGCCCTGTTGCTGGAACTGGCGGGTGGATTGATGGTGCTAACGGGATTCCGGGCTAGGACAGGCGCGTTGCTGTTGATGGTGTTTTTGATTCCCGTCACGGTGATTCTTCACAATTTTTGGGCACTGGATGGCATGGATCAGTACATCCAAAGAATCATGTTCTTAAAAAACCTGGCCATCCTGGGCGGCTTGCTGATGATATATACCCATGGCTCCGGTCCCTTTAGCTTAAAGCGGGATGTATAGGCAGAGGCCTCTGCACAACTCGTTTTTTCCCATCCCCCTGCCCCCTTCCCAAAGGGAAGGGGGTTGATATGATTGGAGGCCTGCGGCCCCCAAACCCCCGCTTTTTTATCAAAACGGGAGCTTTTGGCAGTTATGCAGAGGTCTCAGGCAGGCGAAACGGTTTTTATTTGTGATAAAAACCCGGAGGGGTGGATCCCATCGGGTTTTTTTTTTGGTGGTCGTTTCCGCGGATGGTCTTTTGAGTCGACATCGCATCCACCTGAAAACCCCATGTCTCTTCCCTCCCAACCAGAAAAGGGACCCATGATCACCATTCGGGAAGGCAGCCAACGGGGCCATTTCAATCATGGCTGGCTTGATACCTACCACACGTTTTCCTTTGGGGAATACATGGATCGGGATCACATCCAGTTCCGGGCGTTGCGGGTGATGAATGAGGACCGGATTGCTCCCAAAACCGGGTTTCCCAACCATCCCCATCAGGATATGGAAATCCTAACCTACCCCCTTTCCGGGCGGCTGACCCATCAGGATTCCATGGGTCACCGGCAGGAGGTATCCCATGGACAGGTGCAGTACATGAGTGCCGGGACCGGTGTGTTTCACAGCGAAGCCAATGAATCGGACCAGGAGGTGCACCTGTACCAGATTTGGATTCTGCCCGACCTATCGGGCCACCCCCCCCAGTATGGACAACGGGATTTTCCGGTTTTGCGGCAGCCCGGCCAGTGGATTCCCATCGCCACCCCTGACGGGGCACAGGATTCCATCAGGATTCATCAGGATGCCAGTCTGCTGGCGGCGGTGGTGCCCTCCGGCGGCACCCTGACCTGGAGGTTTGCGCCGGGCCGATACGGGTGGTTGCAGGTGGCAAGGGGAAGGGTTTCCCTGAATGGTCAACTGTTGGAGGCCGGGGATGGCGCGGCCCTTACCCATGAACCGGACATGGAACTGAACGCCCCAACTGAGGCGGAAGTTCTGCTGTTTGATTTGGGATAACCCCCAAAAGAAAGGCGGTGAACCCCGCCCCAAGACGCCGTAAGGCGGATGGCGGTGGTGAACCGCTGGACAGGAACCCCAAAAGAAAGGCGGTGAACCCCGCCCCAAGACGCCGTAAGGCGGATGGCGGTGGTGAACCGCTGGACAGGAACCCCAAAAGAAAGGCGGTGAACCCCGCCCCAAGACGCCGTAAG
>JAOUFO010000226.1 GCA_029858165.1 Deltaproteobacteria bacterium
AGCCCCCCCGCATGGTTTTTTCATCTTTCTTTGCGGCCCTTTTGGGCGGGCTGGTTGCACTTCTTAGGGGGCCATTCTGTTTCGGATTTCCCCGGCCATTCTTTCCGGGGTGTCCGGTGATGGCTGTGGAAACCTTGCCCCCGCGGAGGGTTTTCCCTCAGGGGTAACCATTCCCCGGCGCAGGACAGCCAAGGCCCGGTTTTGATACCGTTCTATCCAGATGGCCGCCCGCTCTTTCCATTCCTCCAGTTCGCCGGATATGGAATACAGCATGTACAAAGTGTCCAGCAGTTCATCCCATGTGGATGCCCGGATGTCGGCCAGACAGCGGTAGCCGGTCAGGGTGTCCACCCAGCGGCCCAACAGGCTGCTGTGGAAGGAAGGCAATGCCAGCCGGGCCACTGCCCGGCCCCCATCCTCCCCGTCGTGAAAAGCGATGGCGTTCTGGGCCACCCGGCAGGTGAGATTTTCGGTCGGTTGGGTTGCCCCTCCCTTCCAGGCCACCGCCAGTTCAGCGGTGGCTTTGTTGTCCAGATACCCCATCAGCACTCTGCCGATTCCAAAGGCTGTTTCTCCGCCAATGGTGCCCTGCACATCCCTTCCCCGCCGGTTCCATTCCAAACGGCCCGGCCGCTTGGATAGCAGCGGGGTCATCCGGCTGGAGCCTTTAAACCGCGGCTGAGACCCATATTGGGCGTGACGGATGAGCAGCCTGTTTTGTCGGGTGGTGCCCACTTCCATGTTCAAACCGGATGTGTGGAGCGCGGTGCGCAAACCGGTGATAAACCCTTCCACGGATACATCCGGCTCCGGCCGGTAGCGGACAAACCGTTCTCCTTCCGCCAGAAAAATTTCTGTTTCTGCCCGAATCCAATCCTGATCCAGGGGCACGGCCCCCATTAAAAACCCGCGGGTTGGCAGGGATTGGATGGTCACCTGATACCCTTCCGGCGGCGAGGAGACTGTATCCGGCCCTCCCCGGATGAATTCCACCCCCCGGCCTTCTCCCACCAGGCCGGATTGGCCGTTCAACAGCCCCCGACCCTGAAACCGGCAGGAGCGCACCACTCCATCCACTTGCGCCGCAAACCGGGCCAAATCCTCCTTCAGTTCGGGGGCGGGGGGTAACTTTCGGTCCCCTTCCAGCCAATGGCGCTGGCTGACCCCGATGGCCGCGGTCACCGCTTTGTCTATTTCCAACAATCCATCGGATGCCGTTTGGAGCAACGAAACCGCCGTTTCCAGATTTCTCAGGGTTTGCTCACCCGTGGCTGCCCCGGTTTTGAACTGGAGCCAGCCGGATGGCCGCACCAGTCCCCCGGGGGAATCCCCTCCCTGGGGAATCTCCTCACGCCATCCAAGGGCAGCGTTGTTTTCCAGGAGGTTGTCTGCTTTTGGTTCCAACATTTTCATTTCAACCTCCGTAAGTTCTGGTTTGGCGCAAACATTGCTTTTTATAAATTGGGATCTCCTGATCCCTGGTTCGCAAAGCCAACTTTTATCCTCAATTTCACGGGTTGCTCGCAACAGCCCGGTCTTGCTTGTATCCGGCGTGGGAGAACTGCCGATTCCGCGCCGGTCCTTTTTTCTTTCAAATCCTTTCCAACTTTTTTTATCCCGCCGGGATTCAATCCGGGGGGAACCACCGCCTGTCGCTGTCGGCCCAGGGAGTGGGCGGGAGGAATTCCTCCCGCCTTTCCCTTGGTTCGGCTTTGGGGTGTGGGCTTCTTCCAGATGATTGCCGTGGGTCCCTTTTAAACCGGAATTACTGGTTCAACAGGGACAACACATGCTTGGAAATCTGGTTGGCCTGACCCATCATGGCCACCGAGGATTGCATGATCACCTGGTTGCGGGTGAGCTCGCTCATTTCCGCTGCCATGTCCGCGTCACGAATCACCGACTCGGCACTGATCAGTTCCTCACGGGCCACATTCAACGACCGCAGTTGGGATTCCAGGGCGTTTTTCTGAATCGCCCCCAGAGTGGCCCGCTGCTTGTTGATGTCATCAATGGCTTTTTCCACCATTCGCATGGTGTCTTCAGCCCCTTGGGCGGTGCGGACATCCACCTCATGCAGGCTGGTGTATCCGCTTACGTTGGCCAGGTTTCGGGCCAGGGTGCGGGTGGAAACCGCCTCCAAAGACACCTTGACCTTTTGCCCCACGTTTCCGCCGATCTGAAACACCAGGGATTTCTGGGTGACATTCACCCGGCCCACCGGCTGGTTTGGATCTTCCAAAAGGGGGCCGGTGTAGGCCACTTTCAATCCATCGGCCTGGGTGCCGGGTGCGGCGGTCAATGTGTTGCCCACCCCGTAGGCCAACTGGTTGTTGATGGTGCCGCGAATATCTTTGGCGTTATCCACGGTTTCCGGCAGCCCCTCCTGACTGGACAGCACACCGGCGGTGGATGAAACCACCACGAACTTGTTGGCAGAGCCCACATCGTTGTGGGTCACCGTTAACCTGCCGTGATGGGGATCCTCCTCATTGGGGATGAAATCCACATTCACCTTCAGGCCGGAGGCCCGCACCACTTCCATCAGTTTGTTCACCACCACCGATACATCCTCGCCCTTCTGGGTGGTGTACTTGGCCACACGGCCTCCCTCCTGAATGGTGAGGTCCACCCCGGAATCAATCAGTTCCTGGGTAAGTTCCGTCATGCCCTCCTTGTAGGCCTTGGTGGCCACCTGGGTGGTTTTTACCTCATACCCTTCATCAGGGCTGGGGCGGGTTTTGGTGGTCGCCTCCATGAACATCATCCCTTTGCCGGCGGCCACTCCGTTTACCCCAAGGCTGCCATCCAGCAGCTTCTTGGTGCCGAACTGGGCGTACTCGGCAATCCGATCAATGGATTGCAGGGCGTTGGCGATTTCAAACTGGTCAGCGGCCAACATCAAATCATCGTTGGCCCCTTCGTTGGCGGCGTGGACCGCCAACTGGCGGACTCCCACCAGCAGGTTGTTTACCTCGTTCAATGCCGCTTCCGTGGTCTGCACCATGGAAACCGATGTTTCGGCGTTGCGCATGGCCTGGGTGACAGATGCCACCTGAGCCCGCATCTGCTCGGAAATCATCAGAGCGGCCGCACCGTCCGCGGCCCGGACCACCCGCTCGCCGGATGATAAATGCTCCAGGCTGTTTTTCATCCGCTTGTCCACATTCAGCATATTTCTGTGGGTGTTGATGGCCTGGGTGTTGTGGTTGATTACCAGAGCTCCCATTTTTTCTACCTCCTTGTAGATTGGGCGGAATCTCTTTCCCGCCCATTTATGAAAAACAAGCCCCCTTCGGCACCGCAATGGCCGGAGTGGAACCCACCTTCAACAGATGAATCAATGGCCAATGATAACAATTGGTTTTATTTTCATCCGTTTTTCATGTGCAAAGGTCCGCCTCTCAGGCCAGCCCCATGGGCTGCCTGGCACGGCCTCTGCATTTATTCAGGTGATTCCGGTGGTTTTTCGGCCCATCCGCTTCGGGCTTTTACCGGGTTCCCTCCGTTTTTTAACGACTTGGAGGAAGACCGAAGTCCTTTGCGCACGACACCGATTCAAACGCCACAGGTGTTCCAAACACCCATGGGGATTCACCATGAACAATCTTTTTTCAGGCGGCGGCCGGGGTTCGGTTGGTTTATCCGGTTTACCCGCCTTGCAAATCCGCTGGTAACATCCCGCCTGGACCGCCTGGGTCTTCTATCTCTTTCCGGTTTGGAACGTTGATCCGCCGGGCGCAACAATCCCTGCCGCCCATATATACGGGTTTTGCGAACCAAACCTGGTTTC
>JAOUFO010000227.1 GCA_029858165.1 Deltaproteobacteria bacterium
CCCCTGCCCCCTTCCCAAAGGGAAGGGGGTTGATATGATTGGAGGCCTGCGGCCCCCAAACCCCCGCTTTTTTATCAAAACGGGAGCTTTTGGCAGTTATGCAGAGGTCTCATTCAATATCTGTTTTTGTTTCTTTCACGAACGTGTGGTGATGTGTTTCAATAAATTGATATAAAAAATCCTCTTCTTTCCCCGTTTTAAGTTCCTTGGCAACCCTGTCAATGGTAAAAAAAACACCGCTTTGATTTCCTGTCACAATCCACTCCCAGAATCCCGGGCAGAATTCCGGTGAATAGTGGATGTTTTTAGAGATGATAAGTGTATCCGCGTCAAATAAGTATTGAATTTCACTCATAAGGAGGCAACTTGAGAAGCGCTGGTGTTTAAAAGTATGGCCGCTTCGCTTGGCCCCATTTGATCGCTTTTTACCAAATCAATAACGGTTTGTGTAATTCGCCGACTGTTTTTTATCGGGATTGTGATTTTGAGGGGGATTCTATTCGGTTTATCTTTTTTCTTGTTTTTAATTGTTTGGACACGTTGCATTACTTCGGTTTGTATTTGGTTATAGAGTTCTTTCGTTATTCGATTGTTTGTAAGGGCGATTCTTGCGATAACCAGCTCGCTTACCTTAAATATTTTGTTTAAGGCTCTAATTTTTTCTCTATCATTTATGTTTTTGGATTCCCACATTTGGATAAAGGAATCCATCGGAACGAGTATTTCCGCAGCTATTTCATTGCATTTTATTTCAACTTCATTCTTAGAGTTCATCACAGCATCGGAAATGCCGGAATCCCCCATCCAAATATGCGCCAACTCATGCGCCAACGTAAAAACATTAGCGTAATTTGTGTCACCCCCATTGATAAAAATAGCTGGAGCATAGGAATCCGCAATAGAAAATCCACGGAATTCCTCCAGGTCTAATTTTCTTTTGTTGGAGTTGATGACCACACTGTTTTTAAAAACAAGGATTCCAATATTTTCACAATGTTTTACCAAAATAGAATAGTATTCATCTGCGCTTTTTGCTTCATTTGGTATAAGCTCAATTCCAATGGTACTTCTTATTTCGCGAGCTATAATTTTATTATCAATGTTTTTGTTTTCACGATATTTTCCAACAAATTCCAGCTTTGGGGAGTCTATATGAATTAAGTATTCCCTATACCAGGATTGTTTGTGCTCTACATCTTTATATATTTCAATAAAATCATCGCTAAATGGTTTTTTGTTTTTGATGGTTCTAAAGTCAACCAGGTTTTTATCAGGAGTGTATTTTTTTGGGGGCCGGGGTAGAAACATAAAACCCAACGGAACCTTTGCCTCATCAGCAATTTTTTTTATTTGAGAGAAGGTCAGTTGCCCATGGAGTATGTTTTGGATAGTGGAATCTGTATGATACAAATCATGCGTAAAATCAGAAAGGCTTTTTCCTTTCAGCTTTGCGGCCCATGTCAAAGTTTCAATGCTTATCTTTAATGTATTTTGCATAACCAGATCATGTTTTGTTTGCTATTGATTTTTTCAGATGGTTTGAATTCAGAGAAAAAAGCGACCAAAATCCCGCACAAGCCTTCCTGTCTTCAGGTTATCAATTTTTATTCACTTTGTTAAATGAGGAAATTTAGGCATATAAAACCGACTCAGTCAGTCCAAATCCAGGGGGTTGAGGAACTCGGTCATTTTTTTAAAGGCGATGGTGCGCATGGAGACCGCTTTTTTTTCATCCCAGGTCATTTCGGCCAGGGTTTTGGAGGAATGAGCCGGTTTGAAGATGGGGTCCCAGCCAAACCCCCCTTTGCCAACAGGGGGGACAATCATCCCTTGGGTGCGCCCTTCAAAATAATGGATTTCCTCCCCATCGTGATAGCCCACCCCGCACACCGCCTCTGCGGCCCAGGAGTCAAAGGGGGCCAGGGCATCCACCAGTCCATCCAGCCCCAGATTGTCCAGAAAATACCTGATAAACGGCCCGGGGAGTTCTTTCCAGGCAAAAAACACCAAGCCGGTGTCCTCCACCATCAGGGGCATGTTGATTTTTTGATATGCCTGGGCCGCTTTGTGGCGCACCAGGGTTTCCATGTCGGTGGTTTGCATTTCTACCAGTTCTGCCTCCACCGGAATCACCGGGCGGGGCAGAATATCCCCGGCTTCCCGTATTTTATCGGCGTTGGTGGTGGCAAACCGGATGATATTGCCGGAATCTTTGCCCCTTCCCCCGGAGGAGGGGGAGGAAATCGGTGAATCGGATGATTTGCGGAAAAAGACCATGTGATTTGGACCCCCTGATGCAGGAGATGGCTCCCCTGGGAACGTGTTTGGATGATGGGTTGTCAGCAGGATTAAACCATGTTTGGCCAAACCCCGGCAATGGAAACCCTTTCGGGGATTCTCTCTGAAGATACCTATGGGATGGACGCCGGTTTGGTCTTGGGTTGGATGGTTTTTGGGCTATAATAACCCGGAAAGCGGTTTTTCCATGCACCCTTCAAACTGGAAAATAGAATGAGCGATCTGTTGGTGGAAAACGTGATCCTGCCGGATGGGGACCAGGGGGATGTGTTGATTCTGGGGGGGGTGATTGACCGCATCGGGCCGGGTTTGATCCCCCCGCCGGGGACCCCCCGCCTTCAAGGGCGGGGCAGGCTGGCCATCCCGGGGGGGGTGGATATGCATGTCCATTTCCGCACCCCAGGCGGAGAACACAAGGAAACCCTGCTGACCGGTGCTTTGGCCGCCGCCAAGGGGGGCATCACCACCGTGGGGGATATGCCCAACACCTCCCCTCCCACCACCACTCTGGCCCGGCTGGAAGAAAAAATAGCCCTGGCCGCAGGAGCCGCCGTTCAGGTGTTGTTCAATTTTGGGGCGGAGCCGGGGCAGGTGGGTCAATTGGACCGGGCCGCGGCCCATCCCAGGGTCAAGGCCGTCAAGGTGTATCTGGGACCCACCACCGGCACCGGCGGGGTGGTGGCTGATGTGGCGGATGAATACTTTCAGGCGGCGGCCAGATTGGATTTGCCGGTAATGGTCCATGCCGAGGACCCGGCTTTGATTCAGGCCGCTGCGGGGTTCCATCCCCCGGAAGCCGCCTATCATCATCTGTTGCGCCCGGCGGAAGCGGAACTTTCATCGGTCAGGCGGGCGTTGAACCTGGCCGCCCGCCACGGCAACCGGTTGTACCTGTGTCACATCACCCAGGCCGAGGTGGTGGAACTGGTGGAACAATCCCCGATCCGGGATCGGGTGTTTGTGGAAGTTTCTCCCCATCACCTGCTGCTTTCCACCCAAAATATGGATGAGCCGCTTCCCAACCGGTTGAAGGTGAACCCTCCCTTAAGAGAAGAAGCCCAACGGCAGGCGTTGTGGGCCATGCTGGCCGGGCGGGTGGATGGGCTGGGTTCGGACCACGCCCCCCACACCCTGGCCGAAAAAGAACTGCCTTACTCCCAGGCCCCCAGCGGTTTGCCGGGAGTGGAATATCTGCTGCCCCTGGCCCTGGACTGGTGGGCCTCGGGCGAATTTGATCTGGCCCGGATGGCGGCCCTCACCTCCGGCAATGTATCCCGTTTTCTGAGGCTGAACAAAGGCCGTCTGGCTCCCGGTCTGGATGGGGATCTGGTGTTGGTGAACACCGAATCCCGCTGGCATGTGGCCCAAGGGGATGACCGGGTGGTCTCCAAATGCGGCTGGACCCCCTATGCCGGAAGGCTGATGCGCACCCGCCCGGAAGTGACCGTGGCGGGAGGCCGGGTGGTGTACTCCCTGAAA
>JAOUFO010000228.1 GCA_029858165.1 Deltaproteobacteria bacterium
AATCCACCATGGGGAGGCCGGTGGCCGATCTGGTGGAGGCCCTTTCCAAAATCAGCCGGGCCAGCTACCACAGCAGTGAGGAATCACGGGCCAACCACATGCGCCAGATGATTCTTTCCACCACCAGGGACATCCGGGTGATTCTGATTCTGCTGGCCGACCGGCTGCAACTGCTGAAAACCTTTGGCGGAATGAAACCATCCGAAAGACAGGCGGTGGCCAGGGAAACCATGATGATTTACGCCCCCATCGCCTCCCGCCTGGGGATTCATTTTTTCAAATCCGAAATGGAGGACCTGGCTTTTCAGGAATTGGAGCCGGAGGCCTGCCGCGATCTGCAAACCAAAGTGGAACAACGGCTGGCCGCGCGCCGGGAGCGGATTGAGCGGATCAACCGGGAGCTGACCGCTCTGCTGGCCGGGCACCAATTGCAGGGAGAGGTGCTGGGGCGCACCAAACACCTGTATTCCATTTACACCAAACTGCAAAAATCCCGGCTGGAACTGGACCAGATTTATGATCTGCTGGCTTCCCGCATCATTCTGGACACCAACGAGGATTGTTACCGCGCCCTGGGGTTGATCCATGCCGCCTACACCCCCATTCCCGGCCGGTTTAAGGATTACATCGCTCTGGCCAAGGAAAACGGCTACCAATCCCTCCACACCACCGTGTTCGGCAAGGAGGGGGATATTTTTGAAATCCAGATCCGCACCCGGGAAATGCACAACCAGGCCGATTTCGGCATCGCCGCCCATTTTGCCTACAAAAGCGGCACCGAACCCGATACCCAGGAATTGGCCAACCTGGCTTGGTTCCGCCGCCTGCTGGACAACCTGGAAGGGGGCCGGGACCCGTCAGAAACCCTCGCCCTGATGACCCTGGACCTGGAACCGGAACATCTGTTTGTCTTTACCCCCACCGGCGAGGTGATCAAACTGCCCCCCAAGGCCACCCCCATTGATTTCGCCTACATGGTTCACACCGAGGTGGGCAGCCATTGCATCGGGGCCAAAATGGACGGCAGGATGATCCCCATCCGCACCCCCCTGAAAAACGGCGCGGTGGTGGAAATCCTCACCTCCGGCAAACAACAGCCCCACAAGGATTGGCTGAAATACGCCCACACCTCCAAGGCCATCAGCAAAATCAAAAATCATCTGCGACTCCAAGAGGAAATAGACGCGGCAAAAACAGGCCGGGAACGATTTGCCAGGATGGCACGCAAAACAGGGAAAAAAGCAGAAGATGTAATGGAAAGCCAGGGATTTCAGGAGTGGATGAAGCGCCACAACATCCACACTTCGGAGGAATTGTACTCTGCCGAAGGGTTTGGAAAAATCAACCTGGAAGCCGTGCTGGAAAAACTCTATCCGGGGACAAACCCTGCCCAGACCGCCAAAACCAGGCCGGAAAAAAGGGGGGGGAAACCCGTACCGGGGAAATCCCAAAAGAACGCGGATCAGGTTTTTGTTGCGGGATTATCCAACATCCTGGTTCGCTTTGCCAAGTGCTGCTCACCCGTTTATGGCGATCCCCTGGTGGGAATCATCACCCGGGGAAGAGGTGTCAGCATCCACCGCCAGGGGTGCCCCATCCCCAGCCAATCGGCCTATGTGGCCGGGCGGCTGGTGGAGGTGGAATGGGTCGGCGAAAACAGCCGACGAATGCCGTTTAATCTGGTGGTTCATTCCGCCGCCAGCGCCAAGGCCCTTCCCCGGGTGGGAAAACTGCTGGAAGAGGAAGGCACCGCCATCCAATCCGGCACCATCACCACCCAAAAGGGATTCAACACCCAGCGGTTCACCGTTCTGGTGAACAACACTTCCGATATCCGACAGATTCTTCAGCGGCTCAACGCCTTGGAGGGGATCCGGGCGGAGCGGGATTCGGAACCTGCATTGTTGCCGGCCAGTTCCAAGTAGGATTCCCGCATCACCTCCACCACCACCAATTCCTCAATGGTCCTGGAATGGGCCGCCAGCAGATCAAAAGCGGATGAAATGGGAACGTTGTGGCTGGAAAGGTCCTCCAGCTTTTTCGCGATTTTTGTCACCGTGTTGTAAACCATAGCTGCCCCGCTGAGTTTAAACATTGGAAATCCTTGGGTTGGAAAAATACGTTGTGCCCGGATGATCCCCCCGGTCAACCTTTTGACCGGGCCGGTCTGACTGGATAAATGCATTTTTGGGGCCATTGGAAAAATAAAATCGCAATTGTTTGTTTTGTTTACCAATTTTATTTGTTAAATCCGAAGAAAAGGGTTATTTCCTCCGGTAGCCCGGCCTTGGGGGGCCGATATTTTTTTGCGACTTATCACCAAGAGGGGAGAGAAACGGCCGCCGGGGTTCCACCCGAAAGGGTGGAAAACCTGAAATTCCGGGGCATGGATATTGCTCATCAAAGCGCAGGCAGGCCGGGGAAACCGGGAAGTGACGGGAGTGGGATTCCTGGACCGAGACCTCCGCATAACTGCCAAAAGCTCCCGTTTTGATAAAAAAGCGGGGGGTTGGGGGCAGGGGGATGGGAAAAAACGAGTTGTGCAGAGGCCTCGGACCATTGAAAAACAGGTAAGGAACCCATGGCAGACCAAATTCCATCCAAACGGCCTTACTTAAGCCTGTATTTTGAATGCTGCCGGGTGTATCAGCGGGTGTACCGGGAGCCGGGGGGAACATTTTATCTGGCCCGCTGCCCCCGGTGTCTGCGGCAGATGAAAATCGCGGTGGGGCCGGAAGGCACTTCCACCCGGACCTTCCGGGTGGGATAACCTTTTTGCTCCGGTTGAAGCCTGGGGATTCCTGCCAAAAACCTGGAGGAGGATCAACCCACAAACAAACGAATTTGGGTTGGCCGGTTATTCCGAATCGCGGATGGTTTGCAGCACATAGGCCTGAAACCGGGGGTCCGACCATTTTCGGGCACCCAGTGCCCGGCCGCGGATGTTGCCTTTGGGGTCCACCAGATAGGTAAGGGGGATATTGGTTGCCTTGTACATGGAGCCGATGGTCTGGCTTTCATCCAGCAAAACGGGAAAACTGTACGGGTTCTGGGCCAGATAATCTTTTACCTTGGTCATGGATTCCCCCTCGGATACCGCCAGCACCACCAGCCCGTTGTCTTTCATGGTATTGTACAGGGTTTCCAGTTCGGGCATTTCCTGTTTACAGGGGCCGCACCAGGTGGCCCAAAAGTTGATCAAAATGAACTTTCCCCGGTAGTCCTTTAAACTGGCGGGATTGCGGCCCACCGGTTTTCCCTTAAAATCCAGCACCGACACCTTGTATTCCGGCTGTTCAATGCCAAAATCCTTAAAGAACTCCTCCTCGTTCAGCCGCCCCAACAACAGGGAGCCGGAGGAACCCATCCGCATCAGACCCGCCACCAGACCCACGGCCAACACCAAAAACACTGCCGCCGCCAGACCGATCCAAATTTTTTTCTTGGTGTGGGAATACATGGTTTATCCTTGGAGGGCGGAGGCGTGGCGCCGGACCAGGTCCCGGAACCGTTCGCCCCGAACTTTGTAATTGGGAAACATATCAAAGCTGGCACAGGCGGGGCTAAACAGCAACACACCCCCCCCCGGCAAAGCCTCCAGGGCCAGCCCAAACGCCTCCTCCAGCCCGGAGGCCAGTCGGCAGGGAGGGGCGGCCCGCTTTAGGCGAAGGGCGGTCTGCTCCAATTGGTCCACCATCCGGCGGGAGGTCTGGCCCATGGCCACCACCCGAACCAAACCGGGGTGGCGGCACAGGGC
>JAOUFO010000229.1 GCA_029858165.1 Deltaproteobacteria bacterium
AGAACGCACCCAACGGCTGGTGGCCCGCCAGCATGTTCCTGAAGACCCGTGGGCCAAAGCCAAAATCATCTCCAGGGCCGAGCCGACCCCCCCGACGGAAGAAAAAGCCGCAAAACCGGGCCGCAAACCCATGGAGGAGGAACGGGGCTGGAAGGATATGCGCCCGGGCGCCCCCAAGCGGGGGACTGCCGACCAGGGGGACCGGGGCAAATGGCGGGATATGCGCAAAGGCCGGGCTGCCCCCGATCAGGATGAATCCGCCCGTGTCCGTCGCCGCAAGGGGGAAAGAAAACACAAACTCCGGCCGGAGGACCGGCTTCAGATCACCGCCGTGCGCAAAAAGGCGGTCAAAATTGGCGCCACCATCACCGTTTCCGAACTGGCGGGAGCCACCGGCATCAAGTCGGGGGAAATCATCAAAAAGCTGTTGGAACTGGGGGTGATGGCCACCATCAACCAACCCATTGAAGGGTCTCTGGCGGAGTTGATCGCCACTGAGCACAACATTGAAGTGGAGTTTGAATCCAAGGACCTGGAAGACATGGTGCGGGAAGAAGACGCCGCTCCCGAGGACCTGGAATCCCGCCCCCCCATCGTCACCGTGATGGGCCATGTGGATCATGGAAAAACATCCCTGTTGGACCGCATCCGCCAAAGCGATCTCACCAACCGGGAAGCCGGGGGAATCACCCAGCATATCGGCGCCTATTTCGTCAAAAGCAAGGCCGGAGATATTGTGTTTCTGGACACCCCCGGCCATGAGGCATTCACCTCCCTGCGGGCCAGAGGGGCCGATGTGACCGACCTGGTGATCCTGGTGGTGGCCGCCGATGACGGGGTGATGCCTCAGACCGTGGAGGCCATAGACCACGCCAAAGCCGCCGGGGTGCCCATCATGGTGGCCATCAATAAAATGGACAAGCCCGGCGCGGACCCCCAACGGATCAAAACCCAGCTGATGGAGCATGGTCTGCTGTCGGAGGACCTGGGAGGGGATACCGTGTATGTGCCGGTTTCGGCCAAATCGGGGGAAGGAATTCCTCAATTGCTTGAAATGATTCATCTACAATCCGAAATGGCCGACATGAAGGCCACCCGGCACGGAATGGCCCGCGGTTATGTGATTGAATCCAAGATGGACCGCCAACGAGGCCCCCTGGCCACCGTGCTGGTTCAGCGGGGGACCTTAAGGGTGGGGGATTTCTTTGTGGCGGGCACCACCTTTGGCCGCATCCGGGCCATGCTCAATGACAAAGGCAAAAAAGTGGAAGAGGCCCCGCCTTCCATCCCGGTGGAAATCCTGGGCTGCAACGAGCCCCCCGAAGCAGGGGATGTGTTTGTGGTGATGGAAGACGAAAAGGCAACCCGCCAGATCGCCAATGTGCGGGCCAACCGTAAAAAAGAAACCGAAACCCAAGGCAAACGAAGGCTTCACCTGGAGGACTTCCTCAAAGATATGGGAGAGGATGAAGTCGGGGTGCTCAATCTGGTGGTCAAGGCCGATACCCAAGGCTCCCTGGAGGCGATCAAAAGCTCCCTGGCCAAAATGGGCAATGAGCGGGTGAAGGTGGACTTCGTCCGGGCCGGGGTGGGGGGAATTTCGGAAACCGATGTGTCCCTGGCCGCCACCACCGATTCCATTGTGATCGGGTTTTGTGTGCGACCCCAGGCAAAAGCCCAGGAACTCGGCCACAACGAAGGGGTGGACATCAAGCTGTACACGGTGATTTACGACCTGATCAACGATGTGCATGATGCCTTGGAAGGGCTGCTCCAACCGGTGATCCGCGAAAAAATCATCGGCCACTTTGAAGTCAGCAAACTGTTCACCCCCGCCAAAGGGGTGGTGGTGGCCGGCGGTCAGGTGACTGATGGGTTTTTACAGCGCAACAATGCAAGCATTCGGGTTTTCCGGGACAATGTGCTGATCCACACCGGAAGCCTGCACACCCTGCGGCGGTTTACCGAGGATGTGGCGGATGTGCAGCAGGGGTTTGAATGCGGGGTTCGTCTGGCCGGGTTTAATGACCTGAAAGAAGGGGACCTGCTGGAGGCCTTCTTGAAAACCGAGGAAGCCCAGACCCTGGACCGGGCAGGCCGCCAATAACCTGCGCCCCCGGCCCCCGCTTTTCCCCCTTTTGGAATTCCAACGTCAGGGGGGGGAGCCGCCCCCTCTGAAGGCCGGTAACCAACCCGGACCCAACCATTTTTTTCCGATATTATGGCCAGCCGTTCCTCCCTTCATCTCACCGAAAAAATCCACCAGAAGTTGGGGGTTATCCTGCAACGGGAATCCCAGGACCCCAGGTTTATGGCGGTCACCATATCCCAAATCAAGCTCTCCAGCGATAAATCCCACGCCACCGTGCTGTTTACCTGTTATCTGGAAGGGGTGGATGGGCGCTCCCTGGAAGAACCCCTGAACCGGGCGGCAGGTTTTTTTGGCCAGGCCCTGGGCCGCACCCTGGAAACCCGCAACACCCCCCGTCTCCATTTTGTGTATGATCCCGGATTTGACCATGCCCAGGAAATTGACGTGATCCTGAAATCCATTCAAAAGCAGGAACCTCCCCCGGGAGAGGACTCTTGATCTCAGGAGGCCGGGACAGGAGCCCCTTAGACGGGGTGATTGTGGTGAACAAGCCCCAGGGGTTGTCCTCCAACGGGGTGCTGAACCGGTTGAAGGGGTTGCTGGCCGTTCGGAAAATGGGGTTTCTGGGGACCCTGGACCCCCTGGCCACCGGGGTGCTTGCCGTGTTTACCGGCAAAGCCACCAAGCTGATCGGAGAATTTGACCGGCTGGACAAATCCTACCGGGTCACATTGGAACTGGGCTATACCACCGATACCCTGGACAGCGAAGGGGTGGTGCTGGAGCGCAAGGACCCATCCGGGGTGACAGAGGCCGCCGCCAGACAAGCCGTCATGGCCTTTGAGGGGGAAATGGACCAGGAAGCCCCGGTCTATTCCGCCTTAAAAATCAATGGCCGCCCATCCTACAAGCTGGCCCGCCAGGGGCTGGCCGTCACCCCCAAAGTGCGGCGGGTGGCTCTGTGGGGGATGGAGATAGAAACCATCCGCCTGCCGGTGATCACTTTCCAGGTCTCCTGTTCCGCCGGAACCTATATGCGCTCTCTGGCGCGGGATATCGGCCGGGCACTGGGCCCCGGGGCCACCCTGACCGGTTTGGAACGGACACGTTGCGGAAGCTTGTTTCTTTTGGAGAATTCCTTTACCCTGGATGAGATAAAGGAAATGGCGGATAAAAACCGGTGGGATTTTGTCACCCCTCCTGCCGGGTATCTGGCGTGTCACCTGCCTGTTGAAGTCAACCCCCAGGATGAAGCCCGGTTGAAACTCGGGATGGCAATCTCTCTGGGAGAAAATTGCCCTCTGGGAATCAATTGGCCCCAGGGACAAAACACCCCCCCGGCCGGAACATCCTCCCCCGCCATTCGGGAGGCCCACACGGGGGAGAAAAAAGCAAAAGCGGTCCGGCCTGACGGTTGTCTGGTCGCCATTGGAGTGGTTCGGGCGGTTGACCCCCGGACCGAAACCCCCGGGATGGAAAATCCAGTATCGGAAGCCATCCCGGAGAAAAACAACACCCGGCTGATTTTTCAGCCTGAAAAAGTGCTGGTGTGACGGAGCCGCTCCGCACCTCACTGCACCGGCAACCCCCCCCGAACACGCGCAAACAGACGGATGGTCCGTCAGGCGCCGGGGAAAATACCCACTATCGGAG
>JAOUFO010000230.1 GCA_029858165.1 Deltaproteobacteria bacterium
CCAGCAGCGCCTGGGCCAGCCCCCCCGCCACGGGGGCGGCGGCCAACACCATCCAGCGGGGAAGGGTCCCAAAAGGCAGGGGATAGGCCAACACCGGTTGGTCCTGAAACCGGCCCGGCTCCCCCCCGGAGGGGATGTTCAGCCCATCCAGGGCAGACCGGGCCAGGGGGCCAAACAACTCCAGCCGGGTCAGCCCCACCCGGCCCAATTCCACCTCTTCCCGCACATGGTAAAAATCCATATGGGCCGCCACAGCCTCCAAAGCACCGGGGTCTGTGACCGCCAGATATTCATCCGGCTTGATGCGGGCCGCCGTCAGGGAAAACAACACCTTGCCTTTGGGGCCGCACAAAAACCCCGCCCCCACCCCCCCCACTGCCAGGGTGGCAATATCATTGGTCAGCAGACCGTTGAGAAATTTTCCGGCCTGGGCCCCTTTCAGCAACATCACCCCGCAGGATTCCAGGTCCAGCAGAGCCAATCCCCCCACCATGGCTTCGGTTTCCGGGACAATCCCGGCATACCGCAAAGGCAAAGGCAGACCGTGGGCCTGACCCATCAGGGCCTGATGAGCCTGATTCAGGGTGGAAAGGGTAATCACAAAGGTCTCCTGTGGATGAAAACCGGATACGCCGCAGCAGGCCCGGCCCGCCTGCCCCATGCTGCCCGCTGTTGCAGTTTATCACGGGACCCAGGGAGAGCCAACCGGCACCCATTGATTAAAAAACAACCAAAGGGGGGGAGGGGCCTGATGAAAACTTAAGCAACCCCCCCAGCAAAACATTTGTTAAAAAAAATTTTTCACCAATCAATTCAGCAGAATGACCTTTGGTTTTTGTTTGGCATTCTTTCTGCCTCTTCAAAGATTGAAAGGCCGCCGCAGACAAACCCTTAGCGGCGGGTTCCTCAAAACCCCGAACCCATAGGGATTGCATGAAAAAAATAGAAGCGATCATCAAACCGTTCCAATTGGAAAAAGTAAGGGACGGCCTGAACGTCATCGGCATCACCGGGCTGACCGTGTATGAGGTTTCCGGCTTTGGCAGGCAATTGGGCCACAGCGAGTTGTACCGCGGGGCCGAATACAAGGTGGATTTCCATCCCAAGATCAAGCTGGAAGTGGTGGTGACTTCCGCCAAAGCCGAATCGGTTATTGATTCCATCGTCAAAAATGCCGCCACCGGCAAAGTAGGAGACGGCAAGATTTTTGTCACGGATATCAGCCAGGTGGTCCGCATCCGCACCGGCGAAAAAGATGAAAAAGCTCTGTAAAGAGCCTGGACAGATAACCGCAATCCCTTAAGGAGATGAACGCAAATGGAATTTTCCCCCGAAATGAAATATGTGCTGGACAGCATCTGGCTGCTGATATCCGGCTTTTTGGTGATGTGGATGGCCGCCGGGTTCGCCATGGTGGAATCGGGCCTGACCCAATCCAAAAACACGGTGACCATCCTCACCAAAAACCTGATTGTGTACGCCCTGGCCGGGTTGGCTTTTTGGCTGGTGGGCTACAACCTGATGTACGCCAAGGGAACCGACTTTGCGGGTTCCGGCCTGGCTTTGGATGGCATGTCCAACACCTCCCACAGTCTGATGGCGGACTTTTTCTTTCAGGTGGTGTTTGTGGCCACCGCCGCCTCTATTGTATCCGGGGCGGTTGCTGAACGGATGAAGTTCTGGGCCTTTGTGGTCTTCAGCATTGTTCTCAGCGCGGTGATTTACCCTCTCCAGGGCCATTGGAGCTGGGGGGGGACGGGCCTGGGGGGGGTGATCACCGGGTTTACCGACTTCGCCGGGTCCACCGTGGTCCATTCGGTGGGCGGCTGGGCGGCTCTGGCTGGAGTGTTGATGCTGGGGCCCCGGGCCGGCAAATACCTGCCGGGGGGCGGGGTAAGGCCCATCCCCGGCTCCAACCTGCCCATGGCCACTTTGGGCGGGTTTATCCTGTGGCTGGGCTGGTTCGGCTTCAACGGCGGTTCTCAATTGGCCATGGGCAGCAAAACCGATGTGGATGCCATCGCCCTGGTGGTGGTGAACACCAACATGGCGGCCTCCGCCGGGGGGGTGGTGGCCATGATCCTGACCCAGCTGCTGTATCGCAGGGTGGATTTGTCCATGGTGATCAACGGGGTGTTGGCCGGTTTGGTGGCGATCACCGCCGGGCCGAACTATTCATCGGTGGCGGTGGCGGTGCTTATCGGCGCCCTGGGCGGGGTGCTGGTGGTGGTTGCGGTGCCCTTGTTTGACAAACTGAAAATTGATGACCCGGTGGGTGCTTTGTCGGTCCATCTGGTGGGCGGCATCTGGGGCACCCTGGCGGTGGGCATTTTCAACCCGAATGTCCCCTTTTTCACCCAGTTAAAAGGGGTGGTGGTCATCGGCGCTTTTGTGTTTTTCACCAGTCTGGCCGTCTGGGCGCTCATCCGGGTGACCATGGGTCTCAGAGTGGGAGAAGAAGAGGAAATGGAAGGACTGGATATGCATGAATTCGGCATGGAGGCTTATCCCGAATTCCGGTCTTCATCCAGACCCCACTAGGAAACACCAGACCGCCCCCAACGGTTTGCGACGATCCTCCGAAGCGGTCCCTCAAGGGTTATCCTTGGGGGGCCGTTTTTTTTTGGGGTTATTGAATGGTTTCCAGGGACACCACATCTTCCACCGCTTCGGCCAAAGCCAGCAGTTCAGCGAAAGCGGGGTTTTTGCGTTGTTCTTTTTGCAGACGGGTTTGGGCCTTTTTGGGGTCCCGCGGATAACGTCCCGCCAGAGGATATTCGGGAACCCCCCCTTTTTGGGAATTCTGGACGGACAAAAACCCCGAGGGATGGATTTTGGAAATCATAAGCCGCTCCTTGGATGGATAGGGAACCGTGGGGTGAAACCTGCTTCCGGTTCTTGTATCGGTTATCCGAAAAGGAACTTGAATCCTTGGGATGGCTGACCTTTTAACACCCCTTTCCTACCCCCATCCCTTTGCCTTAAAAAAGGGAAGCTCCGCCCCGCCGCCCAATTTTTGGAAACATGAAAAACGGCGGGGGTGTGGAGGGCAGACCTCCAAATATCCAAAAGCCCGAAAAATGAAGGATCAGGCAGTGTGCGGAGGATACGGGATTACAGGCTGTTCAAGATTTCAAACACTTCGTCTTCATATTCCCCCCATTCCTCACGGGGCAGCACAAACACCGGGCTGCCAAGCTTGGAAATCACCTTTTCAATAAAATCCAGTTCATCCTTATTGGCGGTGCCGTCCACATAACACACGGCGCACAACATTTTTATAAGCAATTGCAATGCGTTGCCCGATGAAATGGATTGCAGACTTTGCCCCAGGCTTTGCCCTCCCTTTCCCAGGGAGGCTCTTTCCTCATCGGTCAGCTTGATGGTCTCGGCAAACCGGACCAACATCTTTTTTTCCCAGGGGTCAAAATCGCTGTCCAGTTTGGCGATATGGGTGGCAAACAACATGACGGTCAACAAATCCTGCCGGGTAATATCGCTCATGGGGCCTTTGTTCAATTTGTGATGCACTGTGTGAAACACCCCCGCCGGGAGCGGAATCTGGTTTTACCGGGGAATTCCCAACCAGAACTTTCTCCTGGCCCGACCCACCTCTTTTATTCACCTAACACAGTTCAATCCATGGGTCAAAGCATAAGAAAAAGGGGTATGTTTTTTGGATGGGTTTGGTTCCAACCCGTATACAGGGGGGGGCGGTGATGGTTGCCGGACAAGGAACC
>JAOUFO010000231.1 GCA_029858165.1 Deltaproteobacteria bacterium
TATTTCCCCCGGGGGGATATGCGGTAGAGCTGAATATGGTGATGGGCTGCCCCCTGCCCGGTTTCCGCCTCCCCCACCCGGATGATTTCCACTCCCAGTTTTACCCTGGCCAGATATTTCAAATCCCCGCATTCCTCTTCACATACCAGCAGGGTGTTGTCCGGGGTCAGGTTTTGGGGGGGACTCCATAAATTGCGCGGGTCCCGCTCAAAGGAATGGGTCAAAGGCTGATGGGTCATGTGCAGGGCAAATTGGGCCGCCAGGGGGTAAAAAAATGAGGCCACATATCGGGGCGGGGGAATCTGTTTTGCGGCCAACACCTGCTCCGCCGCCCGGACGGTTTCCTCCCAGCCCAAAATCTGCCGGGCCGGGTCCAAGGATGGCTTTACGGGTAAAAAAGGATGGCGGGCATGCAAAGCAAGCACCCCCCCCAATCCCAATTGCAGGGCAAAAGCCAGGGCCAGCATCCCCCCCACCAGCCGTGTTCTTCCCACCCGCCACATTCTGGCGGCATGGTCCCCCAGCAGGATAAACAGGGTTAAAAAGGTGAGGTTGGCCCACTTGGGGTCCGGAAACGGCCCCTGAATCATGGCCAGGGTAAACAGCACCAGGGGGGTTAATCCCATCACCAACAGCCAGGAGCGCGGGTTATCCCCCAGTTTTTCCCGCCGCAGGCGCCCGGCCGCCACCACCAGAACCCACAAGGCCAGCACCAAAGAAAACAACAACAGATAGCCCAGGGTGAATTCCAGCAAATGTTTTCCCGGCGGAATGGCTGCGGCACTTTGTCCTTTGGCCAGTTGAAACCGGAAGGAAACCCAATCGTGGGTGGCGTTCCAGTAAATCACCGGGCTGACCGCCGCCATGGCGGCCAACCCCCCCAGGTATTGCCATGGATTGCGCCATTGGCTCCGCAGGGGACGGCACAGAATAAAATACACCCCCAACCCCAGGTAAAACAGAATCATGGTGTATTTGGACAACGCCCCCAACCCCGCGACCAGTCCCATCCCCACCAACAGGCTGTCCCGCCCGCTTTTGCGCCAGGCGGCATACACCCACAATCCTCCCACCCAGGCCAGCATCAAAGGCTGGTCTATTTGCAGCATGTCGGACCCCAGCGAAAAATACAGGGTGGATTCGTAAAACAACAGGGTGAACAATGCGGCCAGGGCGCCGAACAGCCGGGCGGCCAAGGCCGCGGCCAGGGCCAGAATGGCCAGATTCATTATCAGGGCGGCTGATTCCAGGGCCGTCTCGGAGGAGCCCAGCAGGGTGGTGAAACCGCGGATGATCCAGGGGGCCATGGGGGGGTGTTCGTAATACCCCAGGGATAAATACCGGGATTGAATCCAGTGGTCTATGTAATCCGGATGGGGGGAGATCACCCGGTTGAGCAAAGACATCCCCAGGGCGTGTGCCGCCAGCACCAGCACCAGCCAGCGGTAGCGGATGAAATATCCGGCCGCCCCTGCCGGAGGGGGTTGGGGGGAAATCCAGTTTTTGGCGGAAGTCGGGTTCACCATGGGTTGTGGCAGGTTTGTTGAGATGTCTTTTCCAGTTGGATGGTCATGTGGTCCAATTGGAATGTGGTGTGCAAATCGGTCAGCAGGGTGTTTAAAAAGCCATCACGGTCCACATGTTCCTCCACCACCAGATGGGCGGTCATCACCACATCCTGGGAATTGATGGCCCAGATGTGCAAATCACACACCTGTTTTACCTGTGGGTAGCCGGTTAAAAACCGGTTGACCTGGTCCATATCCAGGGTTTTGGGGGCTGAATCCAGCAGGATATGGGTGGAATCGGCCAGGATTTTCAATCCGTTGGCCCCAATCAACAAGGCAATCAGCACCCCCGCCAGCGGGTCTGCTCCGGCCCAACCGGTAAAGTGGATCACCGCCCAGGCCCCCAGCACTCCCAAGGATCCCAGGGCGTCCCCCATCACATGCCAAATTACCGCCCGCATGTTCAGGCTGTGGCGGCTGACCGGGCGCAACAGCCACAAGGCCGCCCCGTTGACCCCCAGACCGGCCAGGGCCACTCCCAGCATCACCCGGTCCACCACCGGGCGGGGCTGTCCCAAACGTTCCAACGCCTCCCACACAATCCAGCCGGCCAGCAGGGTAAGCCCCAGGGCATTGACAAAGGCCGCCAGAATTTCGGCCCGCCGGTAACCGTAGGTGCGGGTGACAGATACCGGCCTGTCCGCCAGCCACATGGCCCCCAAAGACAGCCCCATGGCCAGGGAATCAGACAGCATGTGGCCCGCATCGGCCACCAGGGCCAAAGAGCCGCTCCACCACCCCGCCGCCGCCTCCACCCCCATAAATCCCAAGGTCAGCAACAACACCATGGCCAGCCGTTTTCTGGAGCCTTCACCGGCGGAATGGGGATGATTGTGAGGGGCCATAAGAGAATGGTTTGCTAAACCGGCCAAAGAGTCGTTATGGTTTGTGTTGAGTTCTAAAAGTCCAATCTTGTTTCCGCGTCAGATTGCGGAAACAGGTGCCTGATGGGCGCGGAGGGTTGGTGTTGTGCAAACCCGGTGTTGACCGCACCTCATTCTGCCTGGGATAGGCCATGAGGGCAACCACCGGGGGGTTCTTCCTGATTTCCCTATTGTGAAGGCGGCTGGATGATTGGATTTCCAGGACAGGCCAGACGGTTTGTGTTTACCCCGCTGGGTGCCGGGCTGGCCTACGCCCTGGTCAAAGGATGGGTGTTGGAGGTGGTCACCGGGGCGGGTCTGGGGGGATTCGGCTGGCAAAGCCCTTTGGTGTTTGCCTGGGGTGCCGGGCTGTTGATGGCCATGTCCTTTCGGCCTTTGCTGGGGCGGGTCCCCTGGCGGCGGACCGCGGCGGCCCTGACGGCCTTGGTATTGTTGGTGGCCCTGGGGCCGGTATCCGTCTGGGTGGTGGCCCGTCTGGCCTGGTGGGCGGGAGCCGCCCCCTACCCCTACCTGCTGCCGGAGACCGTCTGGCCCGAAATTGCCGGTTCCCTGGCTGCTGTGGGGGTGATGGTGTGGGGGTTTTGCCCCCCGGATGGCAAAACAGGGTTTCGGTCATTGGTCAAACGGCTGGCGGTCCACCCTCCCCATAGGCGGCTTTTCCGGTTGGCAGGTCTGGCCGTGGGGGCATGGGGTTTTTGGTGGGCCAAAGGGTGGGCGGCTTTGGAAATCCAGCGGGAGCTTCGGCTCCCCCCCCTGCTGGCCGACAACCCATGGGAGACTTACGCTCCCCTGGAATGGGGGCCTTGGGCGGTGCTTTCCGGTCTGGCCCTGATGCGGGCATTTTTCATGTTTGCCGCCCTGGTGCCGGTCACTCTGGTGGCGATGGGGTCCACCGGACAGAATCTGGTGGTTTTTTTCATGTTCTGGTTTGTGCTGGGGGAATTTGCCCCGCTGATGCAGAATCAGCCGTATTTTTCGGCCCAGTGGCTGATGGTGCGGATAGGGTTGGGGTTGGCGGAAGCGTTTGTTTTGGCCCTGGCCGCGGCGTGGCTGCTGGCCAATAGACCCCAAGAAGAAAGGCACCAGCCCGGCAAACGCCGCGTGGAGGCGCAAGCCGACAAGCGGAGGCCGGTGCTGGTTGCTGGACAGGACCCCAAGAAGAAAGGCAACCAGCCAGCCTAAGGCGTTTGAAGCCGACAGGCGACACAACGCGGGGCTGTGCTGGTTGCTGGACAGGACCCCAAGAAGAAAGGCAGTTAGCCCGCCCCAAGGGGCC
>JAOUFO010000233.1 GCA_029858165.1 Deltaproteobacteria bacterium
CAAAAGGGCCGGGTAAGTATCAGAAAGAGGCCTTGCGGGGGGGTGTCAGGTTTCCCGTGATCCCCGAACCAGGGCGATTTTTCCGGTACGGACCATTTCTCTGATTTCAAACTTGCCCAGGGCTTCAATAAAGGCGTCCACTTTTTCTTCATCCCCGGTCACTTCCAGCACCATGGTTTCCTCTTTGGGGGAGATGCTGACGATATCGGACCGGAAAATCTGGGCCAATTGCATGATTTCGCTGCGGGTATCGGTGGCGGCGTGTACTTTGATCAGGGCGATTTCCCGTTCAATCAAAACATCATCGGTGTGGTCCAGGGTTTTGATCACATCCACCAGCTTGGTCAGCTGTTTGATGATTTGTTCCAGTTCATGCCCGGTGCCCATGGTAACCACCGTCATGCGGGATATCCCCGGGGTTTCGGTGGAGGCCACCGCCAGCGAGTTGATGTTGTAGCAGCGCCGGGCAAACAGCCCCGCCACCCTGGCCAACACGCCGGGCCGGTTTTCCACCAGAACTGAAATCGTATGTTTTCTTTTGGGTTCCACTGAAACAGTCTGCCCTTTTGATTAAAGTGATCTCAACAACCGGGGGGATTGCTATCCTTCCCGCACCTGGTTTTTTTTATTTGGAGCCTCTGGGGTACAGCCGCATTTCATCCACCGACTGCCCGGCTGGAATCATGGGGTACACATGCTCGTCGGGGTCCACCTGAAAGTCTATCAACACCGTGCGGTCCTGGATATTCCGGGCTTTTTCCAGGGCCGGGCGCACTTCCTCGGGGGTGTTCACCCGGATGCCCACCGCCCCGTAGGCTTCGGCCAACAGTTTAAAGTCCGGCACATCCTTCAGGTGCACCCCTTCGTAACGCTCATTGTAAAACAGGGTCTGCCATTGTTTCACCATCCCCAGGGAGCCGTTGTTGAACAGAGCGATCTTTACCGGAATATCGTACAGGGTGGCGGTGGCCAGTTCCTGAAGGTTCATCTGAAAGCTGCCGTCGCCGGAAATCACCCACACATCCTGCTTGGGATTGGCCACTTTGGCCCCGATGGCGGCGGGCAGCCCGAATCCCATGGTCCCCAGTCCTCCTGAAGTCAACCACTGGCGGGGCCGTTTGAAAGGCAAAAACTGGGCGGCCCACATCTGGTGTTGGCCCACATCGGTCACAAAAATAGGCTCCATCCCGGTGGTTTCAGCCAGTTGCTCCAAAATATATTGTGGTTTCAACGGCCCGGCGGGGTCATAGCGCAGGGGTTCCTGGGTTTTCCATTCTGTAATCCGGGCCACCCATTCCTGGCGTGCATTGCGTTGAATGCCTTCCAGCAGGCGGCTCAGGGCCTCTTTGGCATCTCCCTGGACAGCCACATCGGCATGACGGTTTTTGTGGATTTCAGCCGGGTCCATTTCCAAATGGACCACTTTGGCGTGGGGGGCAAACCGGGCCAGATTGCCGGTGACCCGGTCATCAAACCGGGTGCCCACCGCAATCAACAGGTCTGCTTCTCCCACCGCCCAATTGGCGTAGGCGGTGCCGTGCATCCCCAGCATATGCAGGGCCAGGGGGTGGGAATCGGGGATGGCCCCCCGGCCCATCAGGGTGGTGGCCACCGGGATGGACCCTTTTTCGGCCAGGGCGGCAAGTTCTCTGTGGGCCTCGCTGATGATGACGCCCCCCCCCGCGTACAGCACCGGTTTTTGGGCCTGATTGATCATTTCCACCGCCCGGTCCACATCCTCTTGAACGCAATCCTTGACCGGGTTGTATCCCAAAATGGAAACCTGGGTGGGATATTTGAAGTTTGTGATTTCCTGAGCGGCGATGTCCTTGGGGAGGTCTATCAACACCGGGCCGGGGCGGCCGGAGCGGGCCAGATAAAAGGCCTTTTTCACAATTTCAGGTATTTCGTTCACATCCCTGGGCTGAAAGGAATGCTTGACGATGGGCATGGTGATGCCCATGATGTCGGCCTCCTGAAAAGCGTCGGTGCCGATGAGGGTGCTGGCCACCTGCCCGGTGATGGCCACCATGGGCACTGAATCCAGCAGGGCATCGGCGATGCCGGTGACCAGATTGGTGGCCCCGGGACCGCTGGTGGCCAGACACACCCCCACCTTTCCGGTGGATTTGGCGTACCCTTCGGCCATGTGGGCCGCCCCTTGCTCGTGGCGCACCAGAATGTTGCGGATGGAACGTGACGATTCCAGATTCAGGGCATCATAAATGGGCAGGGCCGCACCGCCTGATATCCCGAAAATCACATCCACACCCTCTTGTTTGAGGGATTCCACCAAAGCTTCCGCGCCGTTCATAAAACCGTTTTGTTCAGGTGATTGTTTTGTTTGTCCGCCGCCGGGGTCTGGTTCAGTGCCTCATTCAGGGCGATTTCCATGATGTCCACCGGGGGTTCCCGGCCGGTCCAGAATTCAAAGGCCGCCGCGGCCTGATACAGCAACATGGGCAAACCGTTTACTCCGGCCAACCCCAGGGTTTGTGCCCGGGCCAGCAGGGGGGTCATCGGGGGGGAATAAATGATATCCACCACCCCTTCCCGCGGGTTCACCCGTTCCAGGTCCACCGGTTGACCGGGTTCAGCGGATAGGCCTTTTTGGGCCATCCCCACCGTGGTGGTGTTTACCAGCAGATGGGGGGCGGAGCCTGCCGCCGCTTCCAGGCCGCCTCCCCGAACCGCGGCTTGGGGAAACCTGGCACCGCACCGGGCGGCCAGGTCCTTGGCTTTTTGCGGGGTGCGGTTGCAAATCAAAAGGGAATCGGCCCCTTCTGCCAGCAGGGCCATGGCCACCGCCCTGGCTGAACCGCCTGCTCCCAGCAGAGTGATGGATTTACCCGCCGGAGACCATCCCAACCGGGCGTGAAGGCCATGGACAAACCCCAGGCCGTCGGTGTTTTCTCCCATCAGCCGCCCATCCTCCACCTTGACGGTGTTTACCGCCCCGATGGCTTCCGCCTGCAAAGAGATTTCATCCAAAAAAGGAATAATGGCGGTTTTATGGGGAACCGTGATGTTGAATCCCCGCACCCCGGCGGCTGCCAGCCCCCGGACGGCGGTTCCCAAATCTTGCGGAGAAACAGGAAAGGCCACATACACACAGTTGAGCCCCAGATGGGCAAAAGCCGTGTTGTGAATGGCCGGGGAAAGACTGTGGCTGACCGGGTGGCCCAGAATGCCGTAAATGGTGGTGGCGCCGGTGATGGCCCGCACCCCTGGGGTGCCGGTGATGGCCTGCCCCATTCACTCCCCTTCCCCGAATTTATCGCGGATAAGCCCCAGCACTTCATCCAGGGCCGCCGATTCGTCAGTTCCTTCCGCCGTCACCGTTACCAGAGTGTCTTTGGTTCCGGTCAGCATCAGCACTTCCATAATGCTTTTGGCATCCGCCTGCTGGTTTTCTTTGCCCAGGCTTATTTTGGAATCAAACTGGTTGGAAAGCTGGACCAGTTTGGCCGCGGCCCTGGCATGCAGCCCCAGTTTGTTGGTGATCACCACCTGTTCGCTTTTCATGGATGCCGTTCCTGGATCAAGGACCGCCGCGCAATGGCCGCCGGAGGATTTTCCTGGATAAATCTACAAACCGGCGGACTTTCGCAATCCATCCGACTTGTCGGTTTTTTCCCAGGTGAATTCGGGAAGCTCCCGGCCAAAATGGCCGTAGGCCGCGGTTTTTCTGTAAATAGGCCGTTTCAGATCCAA
>JAOUFO010000234.1 GCA_029858165.1 Deltaproteobacteria bacterium
CATCCCCGCTCTGGCCCCGGCCTCTATGGACATGTTGCACAAAGTCATGCGCCCTTCCATCCCCAATGCCTCCACGGCAGACCCGGTGAATTCCATCACATACCCCGTGCCGCCGGATACCCCCAGCTGTCCGATCATGGCCAGGGCCATATCCTTGGCCGAAATCCCGGGGGGGGCGTTTCCTTCAAAATGAACCCGCATGGTTTTGGGCTTGGCCTGGGGCAGCGTCTGGGTGGCCAGCACATGTTCCACCTCGGATGTGCCGATGCCAAAAGCCAGCGCCCCCAGTGCCCCATGGGTGGAGGTGTGGGAATCCCCGCACACGATGGTCATCCCCGGCAGCGAGGCCCCCTGTTCCGGGGCCACCACATGCACAATGCCGTTGTTGGGGTTGCCCATTTCAAACAGGGTGATGCCGGATTGCCCGCAGTTTTGCCGCAGGGTTTCCACCTGTTTGGCGGCAATGGGGTCCGCGATGGGGCGGTCCTGATGCTCGGTGGGGATGTTGTGGTCCGTTACCGCCAACACCCGTTCGGGATGGCGCACCGGTCTTCCGGCCAGCCGCAACCCTTCAAATGCCTGGGGGGATGTCACCTCATGAATCAGATGGCGGTCTATGTACAGCAGGGTCTGCCCCCCCTCCCGGCCCACCACATGTTCCTCCCAAATTTTTTCAAACAGCGTTTTGCCCATATTATCCTCTGAAACCTAATTTGTCTGGCTTGGTGGTTTTTTCTTTACCTGTATTCCAATTCTTTTTCCATCTATTCACCATTCGGGGCGGAAATCTTCATCATCCAGAAATACAGGGTGATTTGTGGGAGTTTGCTCATGGGGGTGTCTCGTTTTTCCTGTGTAAATGGTTCCGGTCGGGTGACCCAACCCCCGCCGGAGAGTTTGGATTCACAGCCTGTCCAATTCATTTTGACACAAACTCCGTGGTTTGGCGGCCTTATCTGTAGGGGTCCCCCTTATCTTGCACCCGGTCCGGCTTTAATGTTAAGAAAAACCTGAACTTTTCCATCCCCGGCAGATGCAAACCCCATTGGGTGCAACCGGCAGACTTTTTTCCTGAGACGGCTCCGGATTTTCCCCGGAAGATCCAACCGCTTCATTCTGGAGCAAAATCTGTTTTTTGTGTTACAATTCATTTACTTGACAAACAATTCCCAGGCAGAACAGCCCGCCGGTTGTATTTTTTTAAGCGCAACCGGCTGATCCGGTTAATTATCAAGCCTTCAAGACAAGTTTATGGTATGATTATTGATTAGAATCAACAGGCAACCATTGATGAAAATCAACACGCTGTGTTGACAACGCCTGACACCCAACAGGGATTCATCCCGATACAGGGGGACCGAACCGTGATATTTGGAGCCAATAAAGCTGAGACCGCACCGGTTTTCCTGGAAAAGGAAGGGCGATACATGGCCCAGTTGAACAAGGAAAGTTACGGTTGGCTGGGCTCCAATTTTCTCCATTACAATAAAATCCGCACCGCCCAAAAAGGGCAATCCCATTTTTTTGAAGGGGCGCAACTGGAAGAGCAGATGGAGGCCACCCGCTCCGCGCTCACCTTTGTAACCCGTGCCCTTAGCAACAACCTGATTCTGGCCTACAACAGCCTGATTGATTCGGTGAAAAACGCGGGGCAGGCCCCCCCCGACTGGCCCTCCCGGATAGATGTACCGGACCGCAACAACCCCCCCAACCTGACCAATGAGCAGGATGCTCTGATCATCGCCTGGATGCCCCTGAAGTTTTTCAACCTGTCCCGCACAGTGCGGGAAAAAGGCAAAGGGATAGAAACCTACGCTGACGGGGTGATCAAAAAGCTTTATTTCAAGGTGCTGGGGTATTATTGCGATCCATCCCACTGGGATCCCAACCGCATGGGATATTTTTTAAATGGAATCCCTGAGGATGCCACCCTGCCGGACATCAACGCCAAGCTGAGCACCTTAAAATCGGAAGTGGAGGCATTTGCCGCCTCTTACCAGATGTTGCGGTTCGGCAAGACCCCCAGGGCCGGGGCAGACCCTTCCGCCGCCAATACTTTGGAGGATATGTTTGAAGTATCCAAGGAAGAAATGGCCATGGATTTGTACTTTCAGAACTTTCTGGTCAGCGGGATGGACGCCTTTATCTTCCGTTATTACATGACCCTGGTTTCTTATACTCAAAACTCCAGGGCCATCCGCGCCATATCTCAGATTTTTGAATCGGCCCTGTCCCGCACCACCAATATCCGCATCACCTTTCAATCCTCCCTTTCCATGGAGCGGGAGAAAATCCGGGTGCGCAAGGAATACCAGGAGCTTTTCCAAAAACTGGCCGAGCTTCCCATGGTGGAGGAGGTGCCTGTCAAAGGGGGAATGGCCCGTAAAATCAACTATTCCCTGAAGTTGCTGGATGTGATGGCCTTTCCCCGGTCCTCGGCGTTAACCCCCCGTCAGGCCCAGCCCTGGAAAGAATGGCTGACCACCCATGTTCTTTCCAACCCGGAATCTCCCCATTCCTACGCGTTGTTGGTGGAGGCCATGAACATGTTGGTCCATTCCACCCAGTTTGACGTGGAGGGAAAACTTCAGGTGGTGCGCGCCCTGCGGGAATTTGCCGACATGCAGGAAAAGCAGGGCAACCGCCAGATGTCCCTGATGCGGCAAAAATTCGCCGCTGACAAAACCAAAAAGCAGCGGGAAGTCTCCAAATTCAAACGGATGGAACAAAGCCAGGTTGTGGATACCGTGAAGGAGGAGATGGAAACGGCGGAATACGACGCCAAAATGGAACTGGAAAAAATGGGGTTGATGATTGCCCAGCGCAAGGAATCCCAATTAAAACGGGCGGCGGAACTGGAGGCTTCCGCCCTAAAGGACGGTCAGCAAAACCTGGGCAAAAACGCCGCTTCGGTTTACCAGTTGATTTCGGGTTTGGACCCGGAAAACAAGCTGCGCATCGGGTATGTGGGCCACCTGCTGCGCCAGATCCAAAACGACAACGACATGCAGTACCTTAATTTTTACAAACACCTGTTTGGCATGATGCATGATCTGAGCCCCACCGAAAAAGTGGTGTTGCGCAAAGCGGTGGAATCCAAAATTTCTCTGCAACCGGATGAAATGGTGTTGTCCCAGGAGGAAATCGCCCAATTCCAGAATCAGGTAAACACGGCCATCACCGAACTCAACATGGAAATGCCCGGCATCCTGGATCAAAAAATGATCCAGGGACAGGTCCGGGCTTCGGTGGAGCAGTTGTTGAAGGTGGGATTGACCGGCACCAGCTTTCGGTTGTTGCTGATGCTCCCCTTTAACGCCCCCAACAAACCCCCTGCCAAAATTCCCCCGGCCATCGCCCAAAAATTGCTGCGGGTCAATCAGTTGATGAACCCGTTTCCGGTGGAAGATATCATTTTCACCAACGTGGACCCCGCCCAGCCGGTTATCAAACGGCTGAATTTCAACCGGCTTTCCAAATCTCTGGGGGCATCCGCCTAATCCCGGCGGGCATCCCGGCTCAGCCCCCACACCCCCTGATTGTTCTGTTTTTCCCCGCCGGTTGTGGTAATATATGGCCATGAAGAACACCCCGACCCATACATGAAAATCACCGAGCTTCGTTACCGGCCTTACAACCTCCCTTTTGCCCGACCGTTCCAAACCACACAGGGAAGCCTGGTCCGCAGGCA
>JAOUFO010000235.1 GCA_029858165.1 Deltaproteobacteria bacterium
CCCAGCTGACATGGTGGGTGGAAATCCCGGCACGGTGCAACACCCGGCTGAGGCCATCCAGCCCCCTGTTCCAGGCCGATTTTTGGCGCCTGCCAGGATATTTGTCTTCAACGGTTTCTGCCAAGGATGGCTTGCCGCCGGTTGGTTGTTTTTTGGATGGGGAGGAAACCGGGGAGGTCAATTCCCCTTTGGTTTTTTTCGGCATGATTTTTTGATTCTGCTTGTGTGTTGGTGCGCTTTCCCCAGAAGCGGGGGATCCTTTCACCCGATTTCAGGCCCGTGAGCCCGGCCAAAGGGAAAATACCCCCCGGCCAGGGAAAGGTTTTTATCCGCTGGATTCATGAATGGGGAACATCTTCAAGAGCCGGTCACTGGCGCCTCATCCCCCAGGGTCAACCGCCGGAACACTTCATCCACCCGGCCCCGCTCCACAAACACCTGATCCACAGATATTTTCTGTTTTTCCAAAAAGCTGTGGACATCCGGGTGAATGGTTTTTCCCGTTTGAGGAAACAAGGTGTATCGGTGGGTTCCGTCCCTGGGCCCGGTGTACTCCACGGTTTCAACCCCGCTGATTCCGGCCAGCCTTTCTTTTAATTTTCCCTGGTCATCTGTATGTGGAAAAATCGTCACGGCCTGATGGTAACGGGACATGGCGGCCATTTCTCCGGGGGTTCCGTCCATCCGCAGCCTTCCTTTGGCAATGATCACCGCCCGGCTGCATACCGCCTCCATTTCCTCCAAAATGTGAGTGGAAAGAATAATGGTTTTCTGTTCTCCCATCCGGCGAATAAGCTGACGCATTTCATGTTTTTGGTTGGGGTCCAGGCCGTCGGTGGGTTCATCCAGAATCAGCACCGGCGGATCATGGATGAGAGCCTGGGCCAGACAGGTCCGTTGCCGGTACCCTTTGGACAGGGTTTCTATCACCTGCCCCCGCACCTCCCTCAGGCTGGTCAGTTCCATCACCCGGTCCGTTTGGCGGGCGGTATCCGCCCCGTCAATTCCCCGCATTTGGGCCATAAACCGCAAAAACTCCTCCACGGTCATCTCTGGATAGGTGGCCGCCGATTCCGGCAGGTATCCGATTTGCTCCCTCACCGCCACCGGCGCCTGGTGGATGTCATGGCCCCCCACCACCACGGTCCCCGCGGTGGGAGGCAAAAAGCAGGTGATGATTTTCATGGTGGTGGATTTGCCCGCCCCGTTGGGGCCCAAAAACCCCAGGACCTCCCCCTTTCCCACCTGAAAGGTGATTCCATCCACGGCCGGGTGGCCGTCAAAATCCTTAATCAGTTCTTTGACTTCAATCATATGAATTCATGAAAAATAGGTAAGTTTCAGGGATTCAACCGTCGGTGCACCCGGTTTTGTGTGGACCCCAACCCACCGGGCCGACTGTTCCCCTACAGGGTATTCCCAATAAAAAAAAACTGTCAACACCCATCCACCAGACCCCGCCAGACACAGCCACGCCACCGGGGGGGCTTCAGGGCGGCCATATTATTCCAACGGGGTCCCCCAAACCTGCTGGTAAATCAGATAAGAGGCAAACACCTTTTGCACATACCGGCGGGTTTCGGTGTAGGGAATGGTTTCCACAAACTCATCCATGGAAAGACCGCCGAATTTTTGAATCCATTTTTTCAGGGCGTTGGGCCCGGCATTGTACCCGGCGGCCATATATATCGGGTTTCCGTCAAAAAGTTTTCTAAGGGATTCCAGGTAGTGGGCGCCCAGGGGAATGTTGACATGGGGACGATGGAGGTCTTCGGATTTGATGTGTATTTTGTGGTCCCGGGCCACCTGACGGGCCGTACCCGGCATCAACTGCATCAACCCCTGGGCACCGGCCCAACTGCTCACGGCCACTCGAAAATGGCTTTCCTCCCGCATCACGGCCAACACAAAATAAGGGTTCAACCGGGTGCCATAGGTTTGTTTTTCCACCACACTCCAAAAAGCCCGGGGGTAGGCATATTGCCACAGAGGGGCATCCGATATGGCGGAGCTTTTGAGGCGCCCCTGGTAATAATTGGCAATCAGCCTTTGCTGCTGGTGATACTGGCGGAAATACACAAACATCTGAAACAAATCATCCATCACCGCCGGAGAAAGAGGCTTGCCCATCACATGGCGCAATTCAGTCTGCGCCAGAATTTCTTCGCCCATGGCGTATAAAAAGAAGGCGCGCCGCAAGGAATCCATGTTCCACATGGCCGTGAGAGAAGGCGGGTTCGCGGTTTGATGACCTGTTTCCCTGGTGGAGGCAAACATTGCCCGCATGGCCGAACCCAGGGTGTCCTTCCCCGCAATCAGGCCGTAATAGCTTGCCGGCCATTCACTTTGCAGGGTCAACAGGGTTTTCCGGGCGGCTTCCGCCTCCCCCAGCAGACCATGGATTCTGCCCTTCCAGTAATAAAACCGGGCAACGTCATCTCCCCCCCAATTTTTCCCATCCCGCAACCCAGCGTCCAACCACGCCAGGGAATCCGAAAAGGCTCTTTGTTGATAAAGCCACCAGGCCATCATCCAATAGGCATCCGCCGTTTTTGGATTGTCGGGAAACCCCTGGATGAACCGGGTGCTCCAGCGGGACATATCCTCCGGTTTGCCCTTGTCCCGGGCCTTTTCCGCCAGGGTCAGGTATATTTCCGCCAACCCGTTGGATTTCGGCTCCATGGCCTCCAGCTTTTCCACCATGTTTTCAGCCTGTGAAAGATGCTGCTGGCTGATATGCATCCGAATCACATAGGGGTAGGTTTCTTTTTTGGTCAGAGAAAAACGCTTCAGCGTGGAGCCGATTCCGGCCTCGGCCTCCAACTGGCCGTACACCCGCATGCGGGCCAGGGATTTGAAATACAAATCCCCCAGTTGGCGCCGTTCCTGTAGGGTGGCTGGCCCCATCTCTTCAAAGCGCACTTCGTGTTGCAACATCTGATACATTTTGAGTTCGTACAGCCTTTTGGCCCGGGCCAGAAACAACCGGCCGGGGGGGAGAAAAACCTTATCTTTGGGCTGTTTTTTCATAAAGGCGGCCCATTTTTCCGCAGAGGGCCGGTCTTTGGGGATGGACCATAAAACTTCAGGCAGGCTTACGGCCCAACGGGTGTCTTGATATTCAACAGAAAGTTCATACAGGGATTCCAGCAGGTTGTAATCGCTTAACGTGGGGCTGATGCCGCTGGCATAAGCCCCCAAAATTTTCAGCCGGTGGATTTTATCGTTGTCTTTCCCCTCCCGATTGTTGTTCAGGGCCGATCTGACAATATCCCGCAATTCCCCGGCGGATTCGTATTGTACCGTTTGGGACAACGCCTCCACCAGATTCTGGGTTTCGGCCTCCCATCCGGCCAGAATGGACGCTCTTAACATGTTCAACCGCCACAGTTCTCCCAGGGTCGGGTCCATTTCCAACCCTTTTGTAAAGAATCCATAGGCCCCTTTGGCATCCCCCTCCAACAACCGGCATTTTCCCATCAGATAAAACCGTCTCAGTTCCTCCAGGTCAGAAGGCATCGGCGCGGGCCAGTCAGAAGCGCGGACCAACCCCTCCGGGTCACAGGTGACCTCCCGGCCATCCAACGCGGCGGTGATCACCCCGGCCATCCCGGACGGTCTGGAGGCCGACAGGGAGGCCGGCCAACCGGCCAGCAGCCCGGCCAGCAGCCCGACCCACCCTGTGTGCC
>JAOUFO010000236.1 GCA_029858165.1 Deltaproteobacteria bacterium
GGGCGCGTTTGGCATACAGCCGATGGATGGCCTCCCCGGAAAGAGGTTGTTTGAAACCGGTCACAGCACTCCTTCCTGAGCTTCCAGTACACTGAGGGCGGCCATGTTCACCACATCGGTCACCAGGGATTCCTGGCTGAGCAGATTGACCGGCTTGTTCAACCCCATGATCACCGGCCCCAGGATTTCAGCCTCGGACAGTTCCGACAACAGCCGGTAGGCCGTGTTGGCCGCGTGCAGGTTGGGAAACACCAACACATTGGCGTTGCCGTTTAAGTTTGAAAACGGAAAGTGTGCGGCCCGCAAAGCGGCGTTGACCGCAAAATGGCCCTGCATTTCTCCGTCCACCGCCAGCCCCGGCTCTTTTTGGCGCACCAGCTCCAACGCCTGCCAGATTCTTTTTTGGTCCGGGCCGGAAACAGACCCGAAGTTGGAATAGGACAAAAAGGCCACCCGCGGTTCATGGCCAAAAAATCGGGCAGCCTGGGCCGTGTGGATGGCGATATCGGCCAGATTTTCAGCGTCCGGCTGCGGGTTGACGGTGGTATCGGCCAAAAACAGGGTGCGGTTTCCGGTCAGCAGCATGTAAAACCCGGATACGGTTTTGGTGTCGGGCCGGGTGCCGATGATCTGCAAGGCGGGGCGGACCATGGAGGGGTAATCCCGGGTGATGCCCCCCACAAAACAATCGGCCTTGCCCTGCTCCACCATCATCAGGGCAAATTCCACCGGATGGTCCATCAGCAGGCGGGCCAGATGCAACATCAACCCTTTGCGGCACCGTTTGGCAAACAACGCCTGGGCAAACTCTTCGTGCCAGGGATGGCCCCGGTTTTCCACAATCTCCACCCCCTCCAGGGAGACCCCCAGTTGATGGGCCGCGGCCCGGATGCGTTCTGCTTCCCCCACCAGCACCGGGATGGCCACTTCCTCGGCCACAATCTGGGGGGCGGCCCGCAGGACCATTTCGTTTTCGGCTTCCGGCAACACCACCCTTCGTCGGGGGGCCTGAGCGGCCCGCCGGATGATACGCCGGGAGGTCTCCTGAACCACCCCCTGACGTGCGGCCAGCCGGTCCAGGTAGACCTCCCCGTCCCATTGGGTCACTCGGGCCGTACCGCTGGCAATGGCCGCCCGGGCCACCGCCGGGGCCACTCGTAACAACACCCGCGGATCAAAAGGGGTGGGAATCAGGTATTCCGGGCCGAATCGCAGGCGGGCCACCCCGTAGGCTCTCAGCACTTCATCCGGGGTGTCCTCCCGGGGGAGGGCGGCCAGGGCCCTGGCGGCGGCCAGTTTCATCTCCTCGTTGATTTCCCTGGCTCCCACATCCAAAGCCCCCCGGAACAAAAAAGGGAACCCCAGCACATTGTTCACCTGATTGGGGTAATCACTTCTGCCGGTGGCGATGATGGCATCCGGCCGGGCGGCGCGGGCCTCCTCGTAAGAAATCTCCGGGTCCGGGTTGGCCAGGGTGAACAAAATGGGGTCCCGCCCCATGGCCTGACACATTTCCGGGGTGACAGCCCCTTTGGCCGAAAGCCCCACCAGCACATCGGCCCCTTTCAAAGCCTGAAGCAGGGTGCGCGAAGGGGTGTCCTGGGCAAACTCCTCTTTGTAGGGGTCCATTTCCGCCTGCCGCCCCCGGTACACCACTCCGTGACGGTCGGTGAGCAGCAGGTTTTCCCGTTTTACCCCCAGCAACAGGTAAAACCGGGCGGTGGCGATGGCCGCCGCCCCGGCCCCCACAAACACCACCCGCACCGCGTCTATTTTTTTCCCGGTCAGTTCCAAACCATTCAGCAGGGCCGCCCCGGTGATGATGGCCGTGCCATGCTGATCGTCATGAAACACCGGGATATCCATCAGGCGGCGCAGCTCGGATTCTATATAAAAACATTCCGGAGCTTTGATGTCCTCCAGGTTGATCCCCCCAAACCCCCCTCCCAGGCTTTTTACAATCTCAACAAACTTTTGCGGGTCTTTCTCATCTATTTCCAGGTCAAACACGTCAATATCGGCAAACCGTTTGAACAACACCCCCTTGCCTTCCATCACCGGCTTGGCGGCTGCGGCCCCGATATCCCCCAACCCCAGCACCGCCGTGCCGTTGGTGATGACCGCCACCAGATTGCCCCTGGCGGTGTAATCGTAAGAGGCATCCGGGTCCCGGGCGATTTCCAGGCAGGGGTGGGCCACTCCCGGCGAATAAGCCAGGGAAAGCTCCCGCTGGGTGGCGGTGGGTTTGGTGGGGCGGATTTCAATTTTTCCCCTGGGTTCCTGGCGGTGGTAGGCCAAAGCCTCTTCCCGGGTGATGGTCATGGGGCGCCTCCTAAAAAAAAGCAGGTAAGAAAACCGCAACGGGTAAACTTCGCCCGGATGGGTGAAGCCCCCCACAGGGAGGGTTTTGCCCGGGGTTGGGTTGTTTTTGCCAAAAATGGGGGCAAAACCGGTTGTCCTGTATGGCGGGCCGGGTTTTGGGGTGCTATGATTCCAACGAGGGACATGGGGTGTTGCTTGTCCCCGCAATCCATACCACCTTTAAACCACCCACACCTTCCGAAGGAGACCCGATGTTTAAATTTGTCTTGGGGGTTATTACAGCCCTTTCCGTGGCCGGGGTTTCCGGCTGCAAGCCGGTATCCCAGCACGAAGGGATGGTGATGGAGGAACCCACCGCCGTCGTGCAAATAGACCCGGCCCTGTCTGCAAAAGACAAAGAAATGGTGACCCAGGCCATCGCCAAACTAAAAGAGGAATGCCCGGTGCTGAACAAAGCCTGGGTGGATATGGAAACCATCAAGGCCACGGTTACCGGCAACCTGCACAAATCCCTGGCCCCCTTAAAGTGGACCCGGGCGGTACGGCTGGAAATGGGGGTGGTCGTCAACACCCGGTTCACCCCGTCTGATTTCAAGGCACCCGCCCGCACTGTTACTTTTTTGATGGGCAGCGGCGCCCATCCCGGCATTGCCGCCCTGACCGAACCGGCTCAAAAATACTGCGGCATCCAAGGGGCGCCCAAGCCGGGCTGGATGTTTAGGGAAGCCGGTATGGGGTTTGTTAAATAACACCGGCCCCGGCCGATTCCATTTCGGCCAGGGCTTTGCGGTCATCGCCGGGGGTTAAATTGACACCCCGGCATCCGTTTTGAGCCACAACCACCTGAAACCCCTGTTTCAGGCCGTCCAGCACCGTGAATTTCACGCAATAATCGGTGGCCAGCCCGGCCACGGTCAGTTGAGTCACCCCCTTTTCCCGCAAAAAATCCCCCAGTCCGGTATCGTGGACCCCGTCGTTATCCATAAAACCGGAATAACTGTCCACCGCGGTCAGGGTCCCTTTTTGAAACACCGGGTCCCCGGGGCGAATATCCAACCGTGAATGAAACGCCGCCCCCGGCGTGTTTTGCACACAATGAACCGGCCACAACACCTGGTCCGCCTCCCCCAGGCGGATGACATCATACACCTTTTTTCCCGGCTGGTTGGCGGCGAAGCTGGCGTGGTCCGCCGGGTGCCAATCCTGGGTGAACACCACCAGATCAAACCCCTGCCGCAGGTTGTTGATCACCTCCACCACCCGGTCCCCTTCCGGTACGGCCAACGCCCCGCCGGGGCAAAAGTCGTTCTGAACATCCACCACAATCAACGCTTTCCCCATGGGTTTCCTTTGCATTTCA
>JAOUFO010000237.1 GCA_029858165.1 Deltaproteobacteria bacterium
AAGGTGGATTTCCTGGCCATAGGTTCCTGATAGGGAATAGCGCCTAAAGAAGGGCGCATGGGTTGAAAAGGAAATAAACGAAAACAAAAGGAAAGGTCGGGTACACCCGGAACATTTGCGACGATGGCCCAATAAACTTTCTCAACAAAGTTGTGAAATTTATCGGCAAATTTCAACCTTTATTTGGTTTCATGGGCGGAAAATGCCAAAAAAAGGCAAAACAGCGGCAACTTCAAGCTGAAAACCGGAAAAGGGCAAGTGCCCGCGGTAGGATAAAAAAAAACGCCCCCTTTTTCGGGTTGAAGAAAAAGGGGGCGTTGGAGGTTAATTTTTTACCACAAAGGCATCGTGAAATATATCCGGGCCGGTTTTTTGAAGGATTCTTTGGGCGCGCATGGCATCCTCGCGGGTTTTAAAGGGGCCGGCTTTGATGTGTTTTACACTGTAGCCGTAATCTTTTACCCGCACCATAAACACCACATTGCCCGCCAACTGTTCGTTCAGGCTGCCCTTCACCTCATTGGCCCGCTTTAAATCGCTGAAGGTCCCCATGGATATATAGGAGGAATGTTTCTGCTTGACCAAAAATGCCCGGCCTTCCAGCCGGTTTTCCTGATTGATGACCGAAATCCACTCCCGGGCGTTTTCTTGAGAGGAAAACCGGGTTTTGGAATACAATTCCACCCCTTCTGTCTTTGCCCCCTTATTTTGGATTTGCAAAGGCAGCCGGGCTTTTTTTAGACGGGTTTTAAAATCGGTTACACAACCGTCAAAAAAGCAAATTGCCACCTGCACGCTGTAACCCCCCTTGCCGGTGTATCTGTTGGGCACAGACACACGGGGCCGGACCGGTTTGGGCCGGGAAACCGGGGGGGGCGGCATGGGTGGCTTTTTGACCGCCGGGGGAGGCGGGGCCGCCGCCACCCTGGGCGCGGGTTTGGGCGGAGGGGCTGGCCTGACAGATTTCAACTGGGGCACCGGCTTTCCCTTTGTCACCGGGGGCGGGCCCGGCGGGGGGGGCGGGGTCTGGTCGGCGATCTCGGGGGTTTCCTCTTTTTTGCCGAAAACAGGCAGCTTGGAAATTATTTTCAAGGCTTCATCCAAAGCCGTCTCCCCGCCGGGAAGACTATCCTGTTCCACATTTTTCCAGGGGATTTCCTCCGAAGGGAAAAACATCAGCATCGCAATATAAAGCCCCCCCCCCAAAAGCAGCAAAGCCGCCAAAGCCATGGAGACTTTTTTGGTAAACCCGCCCTGGCCGGGAGCCCGGGGAGGCTTTACCTTCTTTACTTTAGCGGGTTTGGGAGGCTTGGGTGCCGGAGCGGCTTTTACCGGTGGAGGCTCCGCCGCCCTGGGGGGGGCAGCGGCGGCAGGAGGGGGAACCTCATCAATCACCTCCAGGTCGTCAATGGTGGAAAGATCCTCAAAAAACGAATCCAGCTCGGAATCCTCACTGGCGCCTCCCCCGCCGCCACCCCCCGCGGGAGGTCCGGAATCCAATCCCAGATCGTCCCCAAAATCAGCGGCTCCACCCCCCCCGGAGCCTCCGGCATCACCCAGAATGCTGTCCATGTCGCCGCCAAATGCATCATCCCCCCCGGCGGCACCGGCGTCTTCTCCAAACAGATTGTCCAGATCCTCAAATCCGTCCAGCTGGTCTTCTGCCATTTTTCAATATCTTCCATAGATCAACCCGGAGATTCCTTTCTCCGGGAAACGGTTTTATTCCATCTGCCTCAATGCATTTTTGATACCTTTTCATACCGCAGGGGGACCTTCCCTGCCCTCCATTACAGGGTAAACCAAAAACCCATGGACGGTAAACCCACCAAATTATAGGGGACGCTTAATAAAAACGGGGCTGTAACCGGATGAGAAAAACGGGGGGAAAAGATAGAAGGGATGAAAGAAAGGCGGGGTTCACCGCCTTTCTTTTGCGTCCTGTCCGGCAACCAGCACAGCCCTGCGTTGTGTCGCCTGTCGGCTCCAAACGCCGAAGGCTGGCTGGTTGCACTTCTTTATTGGGGGTTCCTGTCCAGCGGCTTCAGCACCGGCACGGGCCTTGCGGCCCGCTTTGGCCGGGCTTGCGCCGCCTTTCTTTTGGGGGTCCTGTCCAGCGGCTTCAGCACCGGCACGGGCCTTGCGGCCCGCTTTGGCCGGGCTTGCGCCGCCTTTCTTTTGGGGGTTTATCCCGCCAGGGATTGGCGGGTTTGAGCCCTGCGGATGCGGCCTTCCAACTGGCGGACTTTGGATTCCTTGGCGGTGGGGCCTTTGTCTGACTGAAGCTGGGCCAATTCGTGGGATGCCTTTTTCTCGGCTTCCCTGGCCCGATCCAGGTCAATTTCATCTTTGCTTTCTGCCATTTGCGAAAGCACCGTCACCCCTTTGCCATCCACCTGGGCGTATCCGTCATGGACCGCCAGAGAGTGGGATTCCCCGGATTTTGGGTCCTGATAGGTGATGATCCCGGAATGGATGGTGGTCAACAACGGGGCATGTTCGGGAAGAATCCCCATTTCCCCTTCGGAACCGGGAACGGTAACCCACAAAGCATAAGCCTCCAGGATTTTTCGCGCCGGGGTGACAACCGTGAGCAAAAGTTGATCGGTATGGTCTGATTTGGCTTGGGCTTGCATAAGGTGTTTATCCAGATAGGTCTGATGAGTCCCGGGGTTGCGACAGGCCTCCCGCAGGCACAGCCGACCGGGGAACGCCCCCCGTGTTGATGGGCAGTCTTCCATCCTCCCGGCCAGAGAAACCAACGGTTCCCGGCCAGGATGAATGTCAAGTTCCAACTATGACAGTTCAGGCCACAACCGGCAATAAAAAATCCTCCCGCGAAAGCCCTCCCCGAAAGGGCCATCCACCCACCCAAAGCGGTTATTCACGGCCCACCGGGACTTTTTTCTTTCCTTTTATGCACAAAACTGTTTTTAAAGGGTATCCTTATATTTGCCGGATGAAACAGTGCGGGGGACGGCAACCATTGGTGTGAAGCCCCTCACCCACATTTCCTAGCCGCCCCGGAAGGCTGATTTCACCCCAAACGAAAAGACCAAACCACATGAAATATGTAAACGTGATCAATACCGTGGCCCTGGTAAAAATCACCGAAAGCGAGGTCCCCACCGACCAGACCCTGCTGGAAGCCTTGCGCCCCATGATCGGGTTTTCCCCCTGTGTGGTCCTGGATGTGGAAGGGGTGTTGCTCACCAGTGCCCAAATAGGGGATATCGTCAATCTGGCCAAGGAGCTTTCTGATACCTGGGGCGATCAATTCAGGCGGGTCGCCCTGATCAACGTATCCGACCACGGCAAACAGGTGTTTCAGGTGGTCAAACTGGACAAAATGATCACCCTGTTTGACAGCCGGGATGAAGCCCTGGACCACCTGTCCGCGGTCTCTCTGGCCTAAACCACAAAATCATACCGTTCCCCATTGAGGGGCGGGGGGAAACCTGCTACAAATATCCGTCCCCCCTTCACAGCATCCCCACCCCCGGCAGCCCCCCGGACCCACCCTGGAGAGGTGGCCGAGAGGTCGAAGGCGGCAGACTCGAAATCTGTTGACCTGGCAACAGGTCCGAGGGTTCGAATCCCTCCCTCTCCGTGGTTCCCCCCCCCAATTCTGTTTTGCCTTATCTATTCCCCCGGCATTTCCCCGCCCCCTT
>JAOUFO010000238.1 GCA_029858165.1 Deltaproteobacteria bacterium
GTCTGGAGGAATTCCCCAACCTCCATACCCTGAAGGCGGGAGGCAAAACCATCCACCTGGTGGGCACCGCCCATATCTCCCACAAAAGCGCCGAGGAGGTGGAGGCGGTGATCCGCCATGTCCGGCCGGACTGCGTGGCGGTGGAGTTGTGCGAGGCCCGGCACCACACCCTGACCCGGCCCGATGCCTGGATGGAAATGGACCTGTTTCAGGTGGTGCGCCAGAAAAAGGCCACCATGCTGCTGGCCCATCTGATCATTTCCGCTTTTCAGCGCCGCATGGGGGATAAACTGCACATTCGGCCGGGGGCGGAAATGATCAAAGCCATGGAGGTGGCCAAAGACACCGGCGCCCAACTGGTGCTGGCGGACCGGGATGTGCAGGTGACCCTGAAGCGCACCTGGGGAAAACTGGGGTTTTGGAATAAAATCAAACTGGCTTCCAGTCTGCTGTTTTCGGTGGTGGCCACCCCGGAAATGACCGAGAAGGAAATTGAGGAATTAAAAAGCCTGGATATGCTGACTTCGGTGATGGAATCCTTCGCCAAAGCCTTCCCCACCGCCAAGAAAACCCTGATTGACGAACGGGATTATTACCTGGCCCATCACATCCTCAACGCTCCGGGCAAAGTGGTGGTGGGGGTGGTGGGGGCAGGCCATCTGGCCGGAATCAAAACCCTGGTCCAGCAAGGCACACGGGAGGATGCCCTGCCCCCGCTGCTGGCCATCCCCCCCCGCGGCTGGGTGGGAAGGACTCTCAAATGGGCTGTTCCGGCCCTGGTGCTGGGATTGATCGGCTACGGGTTTGCCTCCGCCTCCCCCCAGGCGGGGTGGGAAATGATCAAAATCTGGTGGCTGGCCCACGGGTTGTTGAGCGCCATCGGGGCGGCCGTGGCCATGGCCCATCCCTATACCATTCTGGCCGCCTTTGTGGCCGCGCCCTTCACCTCGCTGAATCCGATGGTGGCGGCAGGCTGGGTGGCAGGGCTGGTGGAGGCCCTGGTCCACAAGCCCAAGGTGCGGGATTTTGAATCCATGGCTGCCGATATAACCACCTTTAAAGGGTTCTGGCGCAACGGGGTCACCCGCATTTTGCTGGTGGTGGCCCTGGCCAACATCGGCTCCACCCTGGGCACCCTGATCAGCCTGCCCCTGATGAGCGCCCTGGTGTAGGGCCTACCCCTGAAGATGGGTGATGGGCTGCATCCTGGATGCCTTGCGGGCCGGGTAAATGTTTACCAGCACGCAGATAGAAAAGGAGGCCACGGTGATGGCGAGCATATCCATCAGGTCCACCTTGACCGGCAGATGGTTGGTGGCCGGATAAAGGTCCGGGGGCAGGGGGATGAGATCAAAACTGGCCAAGGCCCAGCACAGCCCCAACCCCAACACCAACCCGGCCAGGGTTCCCAAAAATCCGATCCAGACCCCTTGCATGAAGAATATCCGCTGGACCAGGGAATCGGTGGCCCCGATGGCTTTGAGGATGGCGATGGCCCGCCGTTTTTCCAGCACCAGCATCACCAGAGAGGAGATGATGTTGAAAAAGGCCACCAGGATGATCAGGGTGAGGATGAGGAACAAGCCGATTTTTTCCAGTTTCATCACCTGAAACAGGTTTTTGTTCTCCTCCCCCCAGGGGCGGATGTCATACCCCGGCAAAGCCTCCTCTAAAGATTCCATGTCCATATCAAACGGTGAACTCATCCTTAATTCCAAACCGTCCACTTCTCCCCGGGTGCGGAACAACCGCTGGGCAAGCCGGTAATCGGCAAACACCAACACCTCGTCAGAGGAACTGATTCCGGTTTCAAACACCCCCAGCAGATGGGCCTGCTTCATCAGGGGGGCCGGACCCAGGGGTGTCATGCGCACCACGGGAGAGATCAAGCGGATTTCCTCCCCGGTATCCACTCCCAGGGTCAGGGCCAAAGGCCCCCCCATCACCACCGCCGCCTGGGACCCCTGGGCGGGGGGGTATTTTATCCCTTTCAGCAGGGTTTTGGCCTCTGCCAGGGGCAGGGTGTGGGCGGAAGAATCATAGGGGGTCTTGCGGATAAAGGCGGCCAGTTCGGTGATTTCTCCCACGGTATCCGGGTCCACCCCCCGCAACAGAATGGCCCGGTATTCGTTGTGGGCGTATAAAAAGGCCTGCCGTGATAAAAAAGGGGCGGCCTTTTCCACTCCCGGCAGGGCGGCGGCCTTTTGGATCAGACCTTTCCATTGGGCTTCCGGCAGGGTTCCCTGGCGGGGGGTCACCCGCACATGGGGCTGGGTGCCGGTGACCGCCTGGAACATGTTGTCCCTAAAGCCGTTCATCACCGATATGGCCACAATCAGGGCCGCCACTCCCAACATCACCCCGGCGATGGAAATCCAGGTGATCAGGGATATGGAACGGTCCCGGCGTTTGGCGCGCAAAAACCGCAGGCCGATCAGGGATTCAACTCGCAAGGCCGGGGCCTCCTAAAAGGGGGGTCACTCTTTTTCTTCCAGTTGTTTCAACACTTCTTTGGCCCCGGTATGGCCTTGTTTGGCGGCCTCCTCCCACCAGTTTACCGCCTGCACCGGGTCCTTTTTGACCCCTTCGCCTTTAAAATAGGCCACCCCCACCAGGTATTGGGCCTGGGCGTTGTGTTGTTTGGCGGCCTTCATCAGCCAGGTAAAAGATTCCGTATGGTTTTTCACCACCCCTTCTCCTCTGGCATAGGCCAGCCCCAGGGTGATCTGGGCCGGGGTGTACCCCTGGTTGGCCGATTTCTCCAGCAGCGGGATGGCCGCTTTGGTATCCTGTTGAACCCCTTCTCCCTTTAAATAGGCCATGGCCAGGGCAAACTGGGCCCCGGCGTGGTTTTTGGCCACGGCTTTTTTCCACAGGGCTGCCCCCTGGGCCGGGTTTTTCTCCACCCCATCCCCATTGACATACGACAGCCCCAGGTTGAAGGTGGCTTCCAGATGGCCTTTGTCGGAGGCTTTTTTCCACCAATGGGCGGTCATGTTGGGGTCTTTCGCCACCCCCTGGCCTTCGGCATAGGCCCATCCCAGGCGAAATTCGCCTTCCGGGTTGCCTTCTTTGGCCAATTTTTCCAACAGGGCAAACGACTTTTTAAAATCTCCGGCCTGTTGGGCTTTCTCAGCATCTTGCAGGGGGGTGGCCTGGATGGCGGCCGTGTGGACCGGCCCCAGCAAAACCAGAAAAAAAGCAACACGCAATACCAAAACCAAGGGGAAAGAGGCTCTTTGCATCAACAAATCCATGGGGTGTAAGTTTGAAGGATTAAACGGCTCCGACCATCGGGGGGTCTTTTGGAGTGTTTCATGGCAGAATGGATTTTATCCTAACCCGGAACAGCCCCAAAAGAAAGGCACCGGCCCCAAAAGAAGTGCAACCAGCCCGGCCAAGTGATTTGGAGCCGACAGGCGACAAATAAACGCCGGTGCTGGTTGCCGGACAGAACCCCAAAAGAAAGGCACCGGCCAGCCCATGAACCTTCTCAGCCATTTTGTTTGTGCGGAGCCTTTAACCCCGGCTGGAAAAATGGGGGCCATGGCCCCCGACCTGCTGCCCCTGTACCATCGGAAAATCCGGGTGTTCGGCCTGCTGAACAACCGTCCCCCCCTTCCTGAAGGGGAGACCTTAGGCCCTCTGATGGAGGACTTCCTTGCCGGA
>JAOUFO010000260.1 GCA_029858165.1 Deltaproteobacteria bacterium
GAAACCCGCTCAAACAGGGCCAACCGCTCAAACAGTGCCAACCGCCCTGATCAAAAATGGAACGGCCCGGGATGAAGCCTCCTCCGAAGAGGTCCGGCCAGAGGATGAGGAACCTTCCTTACCTGACGGCAGGGGGGATTCCGCGGTCAATATGTTGTCCATCCAAGGGGCGGCCATGGCCACCCAAAACCAGATCAAGGATGCCGCCGCTGTAACGGAACATGCGGAGGTGTTGAACCAGGCTATTCCCCAAGCCGGGAAAAAAATGGCCTTCAAACCGGTGTTGTCCCAGGTGGGGCAGGTTGCTTACCAGAATTCAGTCCATGATGCAGCCGAACAGGAAGCCGCCTCACAGGCGGGGGTAAAGCTCACTCCGAAACTTCAACCGGGCCAAACCGTTCCGCTGGCCAGGACCCCCCCCCTAATCGGCGAAGGGGTAATGGTCAACGCCAACCATCCTGAATCCTTGGATCAGGCTCTTCAGCCGGTGGATGGGAAATCCTTTGTGAAAGCCTCTTTAATCCCCAAAGAGGGGATCAGCCAGGCCAAAAATCAGGTGGTGGGACCTCAGGCGGAATTAACCGGAAAAACCGGCAGTGTGGCCCGGAACCAAACCTTGTCTGAAATCGGGCAACCCACCGGGCAGATGGCGGCGGTTTCCGCTCCGGATCTAGCGGTGATGAACCAGCCCGGCAAACCTGAAGAAATGGCGGGTCAGAAACCATCAGTTTCGGCTGAGGGAACCCAAAAAGCCCCCCATCCAGATGGATTGCTCCAAAATGGACAGCCCCCTGCAACACAGCCCCAGAATGTCCAGGTGGTGGTGAATCCGGTGGAATTCGTCAGGATTCCCGGCGGCAAACAAGAAACCCAGGCGGGGGCATCTTTGCTCACCGGCAGGGAATCAGCGGTCAGCCGTGCGGCGATTTTAAGCGCTTTGGCGGCGGACCGCTCCGGGGTCGGTGACAAACCGGAAGACAGCGCTGATTTAAAGGCCGGGGATGGAACCGGATTGCTGGCCGCGGCCAAGCCGGGCCATGGCGCCCCTGATACAAGCCCCATTGTCAGAAACGGGAATGTTTCTCCTGCCGACAGAGGGTTTGTGGAGCGGATGGTTCAGGAAATCCGCTGGAGCGGGAGCAACAATCACCGTGAGGTGGTGATGCGGCTCAACCCGGAACACCTGGGACAAATGAAATTGAAGGTAAAGGAAAGCGGGGGGGAACTGACAGTGGAAATGACAGTGGCCACCCAGCAGGCAAAGGCGTTGTTGGAATCCAGGATGGATGAAATAAAAAATCAGTTAAAGACCGAAGATTTTGATACCACCCGGTTTACGGTGAACGTGGACGTGAATCAGGGGGGTGATCTTTCCGCTTTCAAACGGCCTGAGCCGATGAATCCCTGGCCAAGCACCCCTTTTATTCGAGAAACAGCCCAGGTGGAACCTTCTGGAACCCTGCCCAATCAACCCGTATGGGGGGATTCCGGGGTAGGACTCTACATTTAACCCCCAAAACCTGCAAGAGGTGGTTATGACACCGGTAAAAACACAGGATGCCATCCGCGCCGCCGGCAACTCCCTGATCAACAAGGATGCCGACCGTACCCCCACGGACAAGCTGGGGAAAGATGACTTCATCAAGTTGATGATGACCCAGATGACCAACCAGGACCCATTAAGCCCTATGGATTCCAAGGGGATGATGGAGCAATTTGCTCAGATGGGAACCATGGAACAGTTGCAAAACCTGAACAAACAGATTGAGGGGATGCATAAAACCGAGGCGGATATATCCCGCTCCACCGCCTTCAGCTACCTGGAACGGGATGTGACCGTCAACGGGGGGGTTACGCGGCTCACCAGCGGAATCGGCCAGCCCATTCATTTTAACCTTCCCCAGGAAGCCGGGGTGATGGTGTTTGTAACCGATACCGAAGGCAATTCGGTGAAAACCCTGGATCTTGGTTCCATGGATGCGGGCCGGATCACCATCCCCTGGGATGGAAAAGACAATGAGGGCCACCGGGTGATGGACGGGGATTACCGCTACAATGTTGTGGCAAAAACCGCCAATGATTTGCGCATTCCGGTGGAACTTCAAATGACTGGCAAGGTGTCCGGGGTCAGGTTTAACAATGGCAGGCCAATGCTTCAAATGAACGGATCGGAAGTGGATGCCAACCAAGTGATTTCGGTGTCCAACGAATCGGAAAAAACCTTTGGTGGTCTGGCCCCCAAACCTTTGATAGAGGAATTGCGTCCCAAACCCCCGGCGGCGGATGAGGGGGCGCGCTAAAACCCCAGGCTGTTTTTGGGTTGAAGGAATCGGAAAAAAGAATGGAAAAATCGGCTTGGTATCCAAGGAATCCGGGTAAACAGGCCGTCCCTCGTCCACATGGATGTGGCTTCATTTTTGAGGGTTTGGTTAAAGCATGGTCAAAAGTCTTCCGGCAGGCGCAAGGCTGTCCGGGGGGTAATGAAGGATAATCGGATAATCGCGAGGTCTTTATGCTAGCACTTCATACAGGCGCCAGTGGGTTGACCACTTATGGCGAGGCTATGACCGTCACAGGGTCCAACATCGCCAACGTCAACACACTGGGCTATAAATCCAACCGGATGAACTTTTATGACCTGATGGCCACCGGGATTCGGGGAACCGATTCCAAGGTGGGCAAAGGGGTGATGATCGGTTCTGTCCAGGCCGATTTTTCCCAGGGGAACCTGATGTCTTCCACCCTCAACACCGATCTGGCGATTGACGGGGACGGCTTCTTTACCCTGAAGGATGAAGTCGGCAGGGCCTATTATACCCGTGCAGGGAACTTCCGCTATGACAAGGAGGGGTTTCTTTCCACCACCGAGGATGTGAGGGTGATGGGCAACGAAATAGACCCACAGACCGGTGAAAGCGTGGGCTTCCCAAAGGGGATCAAGCTGGTGGGAATCAACTCCCCCCCGGTGCCCACCGGGGACGGCACCAATGAAAGCGGCATCAAAATAGCCGCCAATTTAAATGCCGATGCCCCCTTGCGGGAGGTGGAATTTGACCCCACCAACGTTCAGGCGGAAATGTTCAACTATTCCACTTCGGTGACCGTGGTGGACGACAACGGCAGCGAGCATGTGCTGAACATGGTGTTCCGCCGATTGCCGGATACTCCGGCCCAGGTGAATCCGGCCACCGGCCAGATGATTCCCGGCACCGAGCAGAAAAACCGCTGGTCCTGGTATATCGTAAGCGATGCCAAGGAATTTGGCGGCGCTCCGGGTGTGACGGTGGCACTGGGAGGCGGTTTTATGAACTTTACCGCCA